>DASWIV010000057.1:0-12201 GCA_036397475.1 bacterium | reverse complement strand
TTATAAGGGTCCTGTTAACCACGTTATCTGGACCTCCGTTTGTTTTGATAGTAACATTTAAATTAGATTAAACATTACAGGTGTGCTACAGGGTATCAGAAATCTGTCGTTCCGTACAGGCAGGATAATGCAAAAATTCAGGAGATTAGTACATTTTGCTTTTTCCGAACCTGGATCCGCGCCGAGGAATACATCATAAATATTGCCATGATGTTATAATACAAACCTTCATACAGGTGTAATTGATGTCAAACATGGAAGAATTCACACAATCGCTGAAGGGAATCGCGAATAAAATCGCGGTGGATGTCAAGCGTACGACCGCAATCACTAAACTCCGAATGCATCTGACGGGTCTGGACCGCCAAAGGCACGAAATGCTCGCCAGGCTGGGGGGAAGGGTCGATGAGCTCCGGAGAAACGATGAACTTCTGGATGAAGGATTGAAAAAGCTACTTGAGATCGAGTTTGACGAGCTTGATAAGATCGAGAAGAGAATGCGCGAAACCATGGATTCGATACAGCAAATCAGCCTTCAGGATGACGATGATAAGTCCGAAGATATATTTACAGGTAAGGATGATAAGCCTGGAGAAGAATCCGGCCCTGAGGTTAACAGGCAAGAGAACCTTTTGGACAGTTTTAATGTCCATTAGATAGGGCTAGTGGGCGAAAATAGCGGCAGTTAGAGAGCTAACCTGCAAGACAATATCCACGGAATGAAACGATACAGGATAATTTCTGAGCTCGGCAAGGGCGCTACAGGCGTTGTGTACAGGGCTGTCCGCAACCAGGATAGCGTTACTGTAGCGCTTAAGAAACTGGTGCTTCCGGGGCATCTGGACGCAAAGGAAGAGGAGGAATTCATCAGGAGATTTAAGACCGAGGCTGAAGCCGCGCTCGGGATGGATCATCCGGGAGTGGTGAAATGCCTCGACTGCGGACTGGATGAAGGAACGTTTTATATCGCCTACGAGCTTGTCGAGGGAGTAACGGTTGAAGAAGCCATTAAGTCAGGCAGGAAATTTTCTGTCGAAGAAGCGATGGATATACTTATCCAGGCGGCGGACGCGCTTCAGTTAGCCCATGAAAAAGGCGTCATTCACAGGGATATATCAACAGGGAACATTTTTATCGGCGATGACGGGAAGGTCAAAGTGTCAGATTTCGGAGTGGCGCTGGTGCAATCGAGGGCTACCCTTACAGGAGTCGGGGATATAATCGGGACGCCGGGATACATGTCGCCCGAGCAGGTCAAAGGTGGGGAGATCGATCACCGATCGGATATTTTTACCCTGGGATGCGTAATTTACGAGGTGCTTTCGGGCCATCAGGCTTTTTCAGGAGACAGTATCCCCCAGATAATTCATAAAGTATTGAATTCGCAGCCGGTGCCGATACGCGAAATCACACCTGCCGTTCCACTTGTGGTTGAAGAGATCGTTTTCCGAATGCTTGCCAAGAACCCGGATTACCGTTATCAGACAATGATGGAATTAGCGGCGGCGGGAGAAAAAGCGCTCGAATCGATTCCAAGGCTGAAGAAGGAATCATCCGCCGGCGAAGAATATCATTCGCCATGCATTGTCGGTGTCAAGGGTCCCTACGAGGGAGAAGTATTCAATCTGCTTCCTACCGTAACAACAATCGGAAGCGGAATCGGGGATGTTTTACTTAAAAAGGACGATAAGGTCGAGTCGCAGCACGCGTGGATCACGAAAGAAGAGACAGCGTGGGTGTTGTACGACGCCGATTCCGACGGGGGGACGCACCTGAACGGAGAAGCGATAGAGCGTGAAGAAATACTCGCAGGCGACAGGTTCAAGATCGGCGACTCGGTATTTGAGTTCAGGGGTGCAGGCGGACACGAAGGCGCGTTCGATAAAGAAGATGCTGATGGAAAACAGGACGATATTCCTGTTGTCAAAAAGAAGGTGCCTGTCGGGGCTATATTGGGATTATCAATCCCGGGAATGCTGGTGCTACTTGGATTGATCGCGGTGTTTATTGTAGTGCCGATGAAGTACAGGTCCAATATTAATTCCCTGACCAATGGCCGGTGGGATTCCGCGATGGCTGAATTGCAGGGCAAATTGCCGGGAAGCCCTGAGTGGGACGCGTCTGCGATGACAATTGTAACAAACTGGATGTCGAATGAGTTACCGCTGCAGGAATCCCTTTATCCCCCCGGCTGGTTTCCGGGCGGGAAAAATATCATTGATGATATTTCATTCAGGTACAAGCTGTTCGAATTTGGCCTCGAATTTTTTCAGGAGTCTACATCGGGGAATTACGAAGTGGCGGGATCAACTATAGCGCTCCTTGAATCTCGAATAGACGATTACAAAGTCCCTGAAGGAATCCCTGCGAAGTGGGCCGGACGCAAAAACCAGTTACTCGGGATAGTAAGGAACTGGCGGCAGGGAAGGCCGGATAATCCGACTGAAACTCCGGACGACACAATAGCGCCTGAAAAAGAAGATGCGATTAACCTGCTACTCAGCGGATGGCAGATGTTCAAGCTTGCGGGAAGCGATTTTGACATGCTGGATTCCGCGTTCAGGGATTTTCAGTCGGCCATGGATTTACTTGAACCGCTAAGACGCGAAGATCCTGAAGACAAAGATGCCTATGCGCTGTCCGCGGTCGCGGCAATACTTGGCGCGACTATTCTACGCGATGTCGGCACTCCGGACCGTCCGAACAGGTACCAGCGCGGGATTGCTTTTCTGGATGATGCTGATATTATGCTTGGAGAGACGTCGGAGACCGCATGGAATAATACAATCCCTGAGGATTTTTCATCACAGTTCCCATCCCTGCAGTCTGCAAAATACTATTCCGAAGCCTTGCGACGGTCGCTACAAAATCTGCTGGCAACATCCGAGAGCGCAAATCCTGGAGAAAATTGATTGAAAAATTTGTTTGACAGATATTTTCCTCCGCTTTTGTGGACAATGGTCCTGATAATGGGCACCTGGGCGTCGTGGACTCTGGTAACGATGGGCGGCGGTACTCCGGCTGAGCAGACTAACGGGAATGAGAACGGTAACTCGGGTCCGGGCCGCGCGGTTCTTGACAAACCTGTGATCCAGGAAATGGCGCTCGATGGGACCCTTCAATGGACCCTTTACCTCGAGAGGGTAATCCGGGACGAAGACAATGTGATGGAGTTATCGAATCCCAGGGTAATTTACAAGTTCAGGGATTCGGGAGAAGAACTTGTCATACAGGGCTCAAGGGGTGTGTATGATGAAAATAACCGGATTTTGACGATGACCGATCAGGTTTCGGGGTATTCGAAGAATGAAACCATGGGATTTTCTGCGCAGGAATTAAGGTGGGATGGCAATACCGGTGTATTGACGACATCGGGATCTGTAACTCTTAATAAAGATGGCTTCAGGTTGAACGGGACCGGACTCAGCATCGATATGAAGGAAAAACTCAACAGGATTGAGATAAATGGCGGAGTAAGTGCGGAAACCGATAGTGAATTTCTTGAGAATTTCGAGATAATGTCTAACTGAGCATGGGATCCAAGTACAAAGAGATATCGTTTGATAATGTGCACCTGTCGTCGATCCACGACCGCTATTCAAAAGAGCGCGTGGAAAATTGCGTCCCCAGTGTAAAATTTACAAAAGCGGAAGCTGAAAAATTACTCGATTCAATCCCGCCGGTGCTCGCCGGGAATGAAATTCGTAATTTGATAAATTCATTAAGAAGGGCAAAGGATGAGGGAAAGCCATGCATCTGGACAATGGGTGCTCATCCGGTGAAGGTATCGATTTCAAGGCACATCATCGCGTTGATGGAAGCGGGATTCATTACGCAAATTGGATCGAATGGCGCGATACTTGTTCATGATACTGAAATGAGTTGTTTCGGGCATACGTCGGAGGATGTTCCGGCGACAATCACGGAAGGAAAATTTGCGACAACAAAAGAGACTGGCGAGATTGTGAATAAGGCTGTGAAGAGGGCGTACGAGGAAGGCATGGGATTGGGCGAGAGTATCGGGAAATTATTGATCGAGATGGAGCCTGAGCATCTGGGTGTGAGTATCGCGGCGGCGGCGTACAGGCTTAATATTCCGTTTACGGTACATCTGGCCATAGGCACCGATGTGATACATATTCATCCCGAAGTCGATGGAGCGGCTCTTGGCGATGCTACGCATCGCGACTTCAGGATATTTTCTGCAGGTGTTGCGGAACTGAATGGAGGAGTATTTGTCAATCTGGGATCGGCAGTGATACTTCCGGTGATTATAGAAAAGGCAATCGCGCTGTGCAGGAATTTAGGGCATGACCTTGGTAAGTTCGATGGGTACAACCTTGATTTCATTCACCATTACAGGACGAATCTGAATCCGGTAAAGAGGGCGATAGAGTCGGGGGGGCACGGTGCTCATATATACGGCCATCACGAGTTGAATATTCCACTTATAGCAGCGATTTTACTGGCTGAATAAATTTGGTTCTGAATTGTCTTTGCAATATAATTCTTGAAGGGAATTCAACTGATTTTTTTTTGCATGGGCTAATCTGGAGGTTGCTGATGGGATACTCAAGCAGGAAAAAACAAGGGAATCCGTGTTGTGGGCTGGATTGGTTTGGCGGTCATTTCTCTAATTGTTCTAGGCTACTTCTTCGGCATGGACAATTACTGGCGGAACCGTATAAATAAGGGCCTCGAAGCACGGGCAAGATCATTTCTGGACTGGTTCATCGAAGATCAGGATGATTTTAAAAAGTCGCACGGACGCTATGGCACATTCGGCGATATTGTTGAGCCGCAAACAGGCCATCACGTTTATGATCCGGAAAATTGCATTCAAAAATATGACATCGAATGGGAAGCGAGTGAGTCGTCGTACCAGATAAGGATATTTCCCGAGGATGAATATCCAGGTAAGCTGCTGATCTTCGGAATTAATGAAGATGGAGTGATCCGTGTCTATAATGAACGCAGGGGTGATGATATTAACGATGTAAGTACGTGGCGGGAATGGATAAAATGAAAATTAATTTTAATAGGGAATAGTAAAGAATTTAAAGGTAGATCAGATGGATAGAGACCGGGAAAAGCCTGAACAATCTGGCCAAGAGAAAAATCGCCCATTATTTTCGACACAATTCTGGGTGATACTGGCAGTTATTTTTCTAGTGGTGGCATACATATTAGTTCTAGGAAAGCGACCTCATGCGTGGGCATCAAGAGCTAAAGGTACATTGAGATCCTTAGGAAGCAGCCAGCTTGCGTACCAGGGTACAAACAACGAGAAAGCCTACGGATCATTTCAGAGACTGAAAGATGACTGGTATCTGCCGGCAAATGCTGATCTAAATCGAATGATCAGCAATTACAAACTGACCTGGGATAATGATGGGCCATTTAATTTGCCACCGGGACAGCTATGTTGCTTTTGTTTTCACAGTTTCACGATCATTGCCTATCCGAATCAGAAAAGTCTTTTGAGTTTAAGAACTTTTGCAATCACTGAAGACCAGGTGGTAAGGGTGTATTTACCTGAGAATAATGACAGGCACAGCAACGATTTCTATGCCGTTCATACCTGGGATCCGGTTTTGTAAATATATGTGTGATGCGCATGGCAGATAGAAAACTCCGCTCTTGCCTATTTATATGGATGCCTGTAATCTTCCTCCACGAATATGAGCGAAAAACTAAAGAGCCTGGTTCCGAAATTATCCGGGCAGAAAATCCTTGTCCTTGGCGATCTGATGCTGGATACATACCTCCAGGGGGACGCATCGAGAATCTCGCCTGAAGCGCCTGTACCTGTCGTAAAACTGAATAAAAGAGAGGACAGGCCCGGAGGTGCTGCGAACTGCGCGATGAATATCGCCGCTATGGGTGGAATTCCGGTACTGGTCGGGACAATCGGCAACGATGAAGCCGGGGAAATTTTCAGGAAACTGATCAGGGGGAGCGGATTCGATGATTCAGGAATAATTTCGGATTCGTCCATTACCACTATCAGAAAAACAAGGGTTGTTGCCTCAACACAGCAGATCGTACGTGTCGATGAGGAAAAAGTATCCCCGCTGATTGAATCCTTGATAGATAAAGCGTTCGGGTTCATCAGTGACCATATCTCAGATGCAGGTGCTGTTGCGGTATCGGATTACGCGAAGGGCTTTATCGGCCCGGAACTGATGACGGTACTCCATGATATTTCGAGGCAGAACAGAGTTCCCATCCTGGTGGATCCGAAACCGTCGAACATCGGAATTTATTCCGGTTCCGATCTGATAAAACCTAACAGAAAGGAAATTTCGGAGATAACGGGTTTTTCTGTGACCGATGAGAAATCCTGCGATGATGCCGCGAATCTTGTCAAGGAAAATTATTCGCCGAAATCTTTGCTTGTAACACTAGGTCAGGATGGGATGAGGCTGTACGCGAACGGTAAAGACCCGGTGAATATCCGGGCGAAGGTGTCGAGGATTTTCGATGTTTCAGGCGCTGGAGATACAGTCCTTGCAGTCTGTGCCCTCGGATATGCATCGGGGATGGATACTGTCGATTCGTGCACGCTGGCAAGCTATGCTGCTGCGGTGGCGGTAACAAAACCGGGGACGTCGGTGGTGACGCCTGAAGAGTTGATAGTGTCGATCGATATGGAATAATGAACCCCCTTGTATTTCCGCCACGGCGGACATGCCCCCCGCGCGCGGGGGGAAGGTGTTAAGGATGTTAAGTCCAACCTTTATAATGATAGTCGTGCTCCTGATCGTATCGGGAGTGGTTGCATATGTCGGCGACTATCTCGGACGCGTTCTGGGGAAAAAACGAATTTCATTATTCGGACTGAGGCCGAGGAATACATCGATACTGATAGCCATACTTACCGGGATGTTCATCACGGGAGTGACTATCGCCGTGTTATTTATTGTCGCGAACCAGGTTCAGGTCGCGCTTGTCAGGATGGACCAGATCGTCGCGGAAATCAGTTCCCTGGAGTCCGATAAGGATCAGGCTGTAGCCGAGCGGAATAACGCGCTGGTCGCCCTGGATGTGCTACAGAAAAATCTCGAGGATAACCGTATTCAGTTGAGTAGCATGCAGAGCGACATCGATGAGCTGGACGGGATCATCGATTCGCTGGCAGAGGAAGCGAAAGAGCTGATCGATGAGAACCAGGATTTGAAATCACAGAGGGATTCGCTCCAAGCGAGGATAAGTACGGCGCAGTCTCAGGTTGCCGATCTTGAAGGGCAGATCGATACAATGAACCTGCAGATCGCTGATAAAACCGCCAGGGTGGATGAACTCGACAGGCAGATTGTCGCGAAGAATGACGAAATCCGGGAATTGACCAGGCTGCTAACCGAGGAGGTTAAACTCCAGAAAGATGCGAGACTCGGATCGATCACAATCGTCATGGATGAAGATGAACTTGAGCTGCTGTCCGAGGTTTACGAATTTGTACACGGGATACCGAATCATTATATCGATCTTGAATCGGGTGAATATATTCTGCTGGGGAACAGGATGCTTATAAGTGACGATGAGCTGAATCGCGCGGTGGACAACATTAAAAACCTGCAGTCGTCTGAGGCAATTGTAACGGCGTATGCGGACGACCATGTCCGCGGATGGGAGTTGATACCCGTACGGCTCGAGGTCCGGGCGAACAGAAAGGAATTCAACGAAGGGGATGTTATTTATTCCAGGGAATTTTACGCCCCGCTGCAGGGAACCAATCCGGACCGGGCTGTGATTTATTTCTTCATGAGCCTTGCGAAGGATTACCTGGTGACGGAACACAGTTTCGAGCCGACAACGTCGGACGAGGTCATGCAGATCGTGATCGACGATCTAATAGCGCTCGCGGATTCGTTGTCGGTAACCGGCTATCCGGCAGAGATCAGGATGATAGCCATTCAGGATCTGTGGAGGGATGAATTTCTTGTGTACGGGGAGAATTTCGCTGTGGAAATAGAGAAAATTGAGGAGTAAAATATAAAAATACACTCACACACAAACTACGCTAACGCTTCGTTTGTGTATGGTACGAAAATTATTTTGTGGGACTGACTGGAGATGGTGAGAGATGAAGAGAGTACTCAGCGTAAGTATCGGATCGAGCAAAAGAGATAAGACCTATACCGGGGAATTTCTCGGCGAGGAAGTCGAGGTTGGACGCCAGGGAACGGATGGCGATATGAAAAAAGCCGGGGAGGTTATCAGGGACCTCGATGGGAAGATCGACTGCTTCGGGATCGGCGGGACGGATATCTACCTCTGGAGCTCAACAAAAAAATATAAGATCAGGGACGCGTGGAATATCGCGAAGAACGCTGTTAAGTCGCCTGTTGTGGACGGCGGCGAAATTAAACATACGCTTGAGAGACAGGTGATCAGGGACCTCGCGAATGAATACGGGTTAATTAAGAAAGGCGATCCTGCGCTGCTTGTAAGCGGTGTGGATCGGATCGGGATGGCTGAAGCGCTCGATGAAATCGGATGCGAGACAGTCTATGGCGACCTGCTTTTTGCCCTTAACATTAACAAGCCGATAAGGTCGCTCAGGGAACTTAATAAAGTAGCGTCGACATTGCTTCCAATCATGACAAAGCTTCCGTTCAAAATGCTTTACCCGACCGGCAAGAAGCAGGAAGAAATGAAGCCGAGATTTCCTGAGCAGTTCGAGAGGGCGAAAATTGTCGCGGGCGATTTTCATTACATAAGGAAATACATGCCTGAAGATATGAAGGGGAAGGTGATCGTCACGAACACGACGACTAAGGAGGATGTAGAGTTACTGAAGTCGAGGGGAGTCAAGACGCTGGTCACGACAACTCCGAGGATGGGGGACAGGAGTTTCGGGACGAATGTACTTCAGAGTCTGATTGTGGCGTTGAGCGGAATGCGTCCGGAAAATATGACGTGGGACGATTACCTTGAGTATATTAAGAAGATGGACCTGAAGCCGAGCATAGAGGAGTTGAATTGAGGAAAGGGATCAGTCTGGCGATTCATAAAGGCACACACACAAACTCCACCGAGGTTTCGTTTGTGTATGCTACTAAACAAATGCTGTTCCTTGACTAAGGTCAATGCTGGTGATATATACATACGTCGCTTGATGCGTGGTGCTTGTAGCTCAGTTGGTTAGAGCGCCAGATTGTGGATCTGGAGGCCGAGGGTTCAAATCCCTCCAGGCACCCCATAATTTCTCTGAATTACTCGGCAATGGCCGGGTTTTTTTGGTATAAATATGGATTCTGCTTGCCCCCTTGTTTTCCCCCCGCAGGCGGGGGGAAGGTGAATTGGATAATGGCTTCGAAATATACATCACCACGTGGAACGATCGACTGGCTTCCGCCTGAAAGCATAAAGCAGCTTGCGCTACAGAGCGTCTTTACGGAGATCTGCGAATATAACTGTTACCAGCCGATTCGCACTCCCACATTCGAGAACACCGAATTGTTCGCCCGTGGAGCGGGGGAATCGTCGGACATTGTCTCGAAGGAAATGTACACGTTCGACGATAAGAAGGGACGCAGCCTGACCTTGAGGCCGGAAGGAACTCCGGGAGTTGTCAGGGCGATGGTGCAGGCGGGACTTAATTTCGCGGAGCAGCACAGGTTCTTTTATATTGAGCCGATGTTCCGCTACCAGCGTCCGCAGAAAGGGCGGTACCGCGAGCATACGCAGACCGGTGTGGAAATCTTCGGAGCTGAAAGTGTTACCGCTGATATTGAGGTCATAAATCTCGGGATTCAGTATCTTACCGAATGCGGGCTTGATAATCTCAGGGTCGCGGTAAACTCGGTCGGAACCCCTGAGGATCGAAGGGAATACAACGAAAACCTGAAAAAATTCGTGGAAATCCGGAAGGACGATTTTTGTCCGGACTGCCATCACAGGATCCAGCATAACCCGATGCGGGTATTCGACTGCAAGGTTCCCGGATGTAACGATCAGCTCAGGGATGTCGATCCGATAACCGAAAGCCTGTCCGAGGAGTCGATGGAGAGATTCATGGATCTTCAGGACCTGTTGAAGTCGCATTCTATCGAGTTTGAGATAGATCCGAAACTTGTACGGGGCCTCGATTACTACACACATACTGTATTTGAAATAATGATGATGGGCGATGACAGCCAGCAGGGCACGTTGCTTGGTGGTGGACGTTATGACGGGCTGGTGGAGTTATATGGCGGACCAGCTACCCCGGCTATCGGATTCGGAAGCGGAGTTGAAAGGGTTTGCGAGGCTATCGACTGGGAAGAGCATAACGATCTTCTGGTGTCGAGCTGTGAAGTTGCGGTTATCGGATTAGGTCCGGAGCCTTTGAAACAGGCTGTAACGATCGCGAGTGAATTAAGGGCTAACGGGATTGTGACCCATATCGACCACCGTGGCAAATCGATAAAAGCCCAGCTTGGTCAGGCGAATACATTGGGCTCTGAACTTGTGTTAATTATCGGAGAGGTTGAATTGAATGATGGGGTGGCAATCGTTAAGGAGATGAAGTCGGGGGACCAGGAGAATGTTGAATTTGAGGAAATCGTAGATTACGTGATAAATTATCTGTCGAGACCGTCGATCGAGTTTAACTGAGAATTAGGATGAAAGGCACCATTAGATACGAATTGATATTCACAGCGGTTCTGGCGCTTGCCGTGCAGGCACAGCCGGTATTCGGCTCCCAGATGTTCCTGGAGTACCGTGGCAGCCTTAATGAAGGCTACACATTTTACCGTGGCGCGTTCGACCTTGCAGACCTGGACCATGATGGTTCGGATGAAATGGTCATCGCAGACGATTCAGGCGGATACCAGGTTTATCACTATACACAGTCGGGATTTGTCCCGATGTGGATTTCTGATCCGATCGTCGATTCCGGATTTATTGTCGAGATCGACATCATCCATGAGAACATCCAGGGATTCATGCCGCAGATCCTGATGCTGGATTCCACGGGAACTCTTCACCGGGTAAGGTTTACAGGCTACTTTTTTGAAGAGATAGCGGAGTATGAAGATTACAGCCGTGAGGGAGAATCGGGACGGCTGGTAGTTACGGACCTTGGCGGCGGAGAGAGGTCGGTAATAATCGCGTTGAATCAGAATACCTCCGATGAAGCCGTCACGGATAAGCCTGAGGCGGATGATACCGGGGAAGTTCCTACCGGGCAGGAACTTCAGGATACGAAGTTCTACAAGCTGACCGAGTCCGGATTGGTTGAAATAACAAGCGATGAATTCGGAGCGATCGACCAGGGTAAGATTTACTTCATCCAGGATTTCCATTCCAACGATCCGGACCAGGACGGGTTCGATCCGATGGGGATGCTGATGTCCACCGACCCTTCAAGCGGGAGGGCAGGATTCGCTGACCTCGACAAGGATGAGCTGAACGAGCTGCTTCTCGCAATCACCGATCCGGTGCGGCCGATAGAGCGGCTTGAAATTTATAATGAAGAAGATGACGTTTATTCGGTAAATGTTACGATAGAACTTCCATTGATCAATGAAATGGTGCTGGGGGATGTCGATGGCGACGGGTTTACCGAGATAGTCAGCCTTACGTACGATGGCGAGGTAATTATTTACCAGTGGGATCCGTTATCGGTGAAACTTGAAGATGGAACCGACCTTTCCTGGGAGGCTCCGCACAGGGAAATCGATGGAGTGGTATGGATGAGCGCGGGAATGTTCGAAGACCTGGGATGCGCTGTCGAATTTCTGCCAAAATGGGTGGTCGTGACGTACGGCGACAATGTTATTTCGATCGACAGGGAAGACCGGACAGGTTATGTAAACGAGATTCCAGCAATCGAGGATATATCCTCGGAACTGATCGATTCGATTGTTTATTTTCCGCTATTGCAGTCGCTTGAGGCACTTGGGATTGATTACACGTCAGAGCCCGAAAATAATCTGATCGAAATAAATAAAGGGGAGTAGTATGGGTCTGATTAGAAGGCTCAAGCGTTATCCCCTCACAGCCCTCTGGATATTTTCATATTTAGTTTCACTATTTTTATCGTTTAACGGCGGGATGGATCCTGTCGCAGGGTATTACCTGTTAGTAATCTCAACGGGGATTCCATTGACACTGCTTGTTTATGTTGAGTGGTCTGTTCATATCATTGACCGGAAAAATGCGATATTGAACGGGGCAATATTTGTTGCCATCTGGATTTTTTCAATGCTG
>DASWIV010000056.1:0-3714 GCA_036397475.1 bacterium | reverse complement strand
TAAGATAGCGAAAATCTGGCCGAAAGTTAAGGTTCAGGGTCATGTGGATGAAGTGCTGCAGTATGTTAAGGGGATGGGGAAGGGGTAAAGCTGTCAGCGCATCAAGATGATAAGTGTGTCATGCAGTGACCTGGCTTACGCATGGTCTTCTGAATGTTGAGGGAGTGGTTCAATTTCATCCCTGTATGGGAGTCCGGTCATGCCGCCGAGTTTGGTTACGCTTTTTGCAGCGACCCGATTCGCGAATTCCGCGGCTTCTACCGAACTCATTCCTTCATACAATCCAACGGCGAATGCTCCTGTGAAGCTGTCGCCCGCACCCGTGGAATCGACACCGTCGACCTTTAACCCTTCGATGGGGGTCAGTCCTGTTTTATCTACCACGCATGCGCCCTTATCGCCAAGTGTAACTACCCAGGTGCGATTTCCGTTTACGATATACGGGCATCCTGCCATTTTTGAGCAGTCCTGCCAGTTGGTGATTTTTGTGAAGAAAAATTGGCCGGCTTCAATTTCGTTGACGACCCAGTAATCGCATCGATGAGCAAGGCGTCCAGGTGTGTGTTTCCAAGGTGCGGCATTTAACAGTGTCGTGACACCGTTAAGGCGGGCGTGTTTGGCTATGGCGGCGTTGAAGGGGATGGGAGTTTCAAGCTGGAGCGAAACAATCGACGCATTCGCGATTGAATCCCACATTTCATCCGTAATTTGATCAACACTCCAGTTCATGTTCGCGGGTGGATATCCGCCGATCATGTTTTTGCCGCCGGGGGACACATAGATCATTCCAACCGCGGTTGTTTCGCCATCGACGATATTGATCCCGCCAGTTGGAAATTCTTCTTTCTGAAGATATTCGATGACATCAGTACCGAATTGGTCGTTTCCAACGCGGCCATAGAATTTGAACGGCGCGCCGAGGCGCTTGATCTGCATCGCCTGGTTGAGACCCTTGCCACCGATGAATGTTTTAAAATCTGTGCCGGGGACCGTTTCGCCGACAGTGGGGAGATGTTCTACCTGCATAACGAGGTCGTAGACTATACTTCCAATCACGACAATCGGTTTTTGTTTTTCATCAGTCATATAATTCACACTGATTTTAACATAAAGGATGTTTCAGAAGGATGGAATTCCGTGTAATATGTGCGTTCTTAAAATTTAAAGTATTTATGTAGGTTGAATTTTATGAGATTTTTTGTGACCGGCGGAGCCGGTTTCCTGGGAATTAATATAATCAGGTATATTCTGAATAAGGGCCACGATGTAGTTTCCTACGACATCAATCCGTTCGATTATCCCGAGAGAGACAGGATCACCGAGGTGATGGGCGATGTCCGGGATTATGAGCTGGTCGAGAAGTCGATGCAAGGCTGCGATATTGTGGTTCATACAGCGGCAGCGCTTCCCCTTTATACTCCGGAAGATATTCATACGAC
This sequence comes from bacterium, assembly GCA_036397475.1. Taxonomy (GTDB): domain Bacteria; phylum JAJVIF01; class JAJVIF01; order JAPKYR01; family JAPKYR01; genus DASWIV01. The sequence continues at coordinate 2,275 of DASWIV010000056.1, read as the reverse complement.
CGATGTAGATGGCGCGAGGAATGTACTGGAAGCTGCTCAAAAGCATATTGTAGACCGGGTTGTGTTTATTTCGTCGACCGCGGTCTACGGGGTGCCGGATCATCATCCGCTTGTCGAGACAGATAAGATGATCGGGGTGGGTCCGTATGGGGAGGCAAAGGTGGAGGCGGAGGGGGTTGTCGAGGAGTACCGGGCGAAGGAATTGTGCCTTCCTACATTGCGACCGAAGTCGTATGTCGGTCCGGAAAGATTAGGAGTTTTCGCATTACTTTATGACTGGGCACATGACGGGAAAAATTTTCCGATAATCGGGAATGGCAATAATCTGTACCAGTATCTGGATGTTGAGGATCTGTGTGATGCTATCTGGTTATGTGTGGTAGGGGATAAAGAGATCGTTAATGATATTTTTAATATAGGAGCGAAGGAGTTCGGTACGGTGAAGGAAGATTTTCAGGCGGTGCTGGATCATGCGGGCCACAGGAAAAAGGTCAAATGTTTTCCGGAGGGATTTGCGATCGGATTGTTGAAGCTGTTAGAGAAGATGAGATTGTCGCCACTATATAAATGGATTTATGAGACTGTCGGGAAGGAATCGTTTGTTTCGATTGAGAAGGCTGAGAAAATCCTGGGTTATAAGCCGAAATATTCAAACAAGGCGGCACTGATAAGGAATTACGACTGGTATGTTGAGAATATAGATAATTTCGGGACGGAGTCGGGGTTGACGCACAGGGTTCCGTGGAGTCAGGGGATATTGAGATTTTTCAAGGTGTTTTTCTGAGCGTGGATGCCCTAATCATCAAATCCCGATCCCTTAATTTGTTTTGATTTGGACAGCTCTGATCGCCCTGCTCATCCTGAAATGGCTGCACTACATCTCGAAGGCCGGTGTGTCTTTCTCGGTTCTCGCGTCGATGCTTCGCCTGAACCTCTTTACTTATCGGGATCTGCGCGAATGGCTCGACGATCCCTTCCGTACGCCGCCCAAAATACCAATTCCACAACAGCTTTCAATCAACTTCCGACGTCCTGGACAGCTTCAGTTTACCTGAGAGATCGTGACGCAAAAAAAATAGGGAACCTGGTCCCGAAAATCTCGATTTCCTGCCTTGTACGCCTTATTCTATGGGGTAAGCTTGTCCAAAATCATTTTATTTTGGACAGCATTGATCGGCATTTTCAAAGAAAATCGGGCCGCCTACGGCGGCCAAAGGGAGGTAAAAGGAGTAAAAGGTTTAGAGGGGTAATAATTAAGTCCTGGGGGAACACACAACACGAAAGCCGAGACCGTCGACCCCGCGAGCCGGAGCGTTCCTGCCGCGACCCGCACTCCGGCAGTTTTCCGGATTGCTGCCCCGGGAACCGCCGCGCAACACCCGAGCGCTACTCGTGTATGACTCGCTGTTTCTCCCATCCGTTTCGCTGTATGGATATGGTCTATATAATGACAAGCACCATTCCCAAACATTTCCGTGCATGTCATATAACCCCCATCCGTTTGGCTGTTTCTGCCCGACAGGATGGGTTGTGCCGCCGTATTTAGAGTCGAACCATGCGTAGTTTTCCAACTGACCCGAATCATTCCCGAAATAGTATGCCGATGTCGTCCCCGCCCTGCATGCGTATTCCCACTGCGCTTCTGTAGGGAGTGTGTAATTCTCCCCCGTCCTTTCTGACAGCTTCCGGCTAAACTCCATCGCCCGGTTCCAGCTTACCCTCTCAACCGGATTATTTGCTCCTGAGAAATCAGACGGATTTGTTCCCATTATCGCCTGATACTGCGCCTGCGTGACCTCGTATCTCCCCATCCAGAAGCCTTCGAGCCTCACATTGGTTTGCGGGCCTTCATCATCATCTCGACCTGATTCACCGGACGGGCTTCCCATTATGAAACTGCCGTTAGGAATCCAAACCATCTCAAGCTGGATACCGGAGCCAAGATCAATCGTATACCCACTACCAACAGGGCGGGTCGGAATTTCCGCGGGTTTTTCTTCCGATGGCAGTAAGTTACCGGCAGGCGGGGCAGGGATTTCTGCAGATGCTAGGTTTGCCTCGCGTATGAAGAAGAAGATTGCTCCAAAAACCACAATTGAAATCGCAGCGAGCCAAACCCATGCATAACTCCTCCGTAACATCTCAGCCGTCTGACTTACTTGGGCAGTCTTTTTTTCAGCTTCCCTAGGAAGAGCTTCTTCCATTTCCCTTTTGCGTCTTGCTTCTTCAGCTTCCCTACGGAGAACCTCATCTCTTTCGCGTTTACGTTTTTCTT
>DASWIV010000055.1:0-3927 GCA_036397475.1 bacterium | reverse complement strand
TACCGTTACAACGAAAATGGCAGGATGGCAGCTATGGGGCGTGTCGAAGGTGATGAGATTGTCGCCGGATCCGGAGAGCCGTACTCCACCGAACGGGCAGCCAATGGACGAATCCAGAAAGTGGTTTACCCGAACGACGCTGCTACCGGAGATCCCGGTTACCAGTACATCTACGAATACGATGAAGGCGGGCAGCTCAAGCAGGTCGCGCTTTATTCAACCTACAACGCCGACTCCGATCAGTGGGGTCCCCAGGTTTATGTGGTACAATATTTTTACGACGATGCGGGCAGAATTGTGAGAAAACGGGTTATCGACAATACGGTTCAGGAAACCATCAACACCCGCTACGAAACCGAGTGGGAATACGACGGTATGGGGCGCATCACTCGTGAGCGGACACTCCAGTATGACTCGTCCGCCGACATGATGGTCACGCTGCGCGATGAGCACAAGACGTACGACCTCGGAGGGAATGTCACCGAGATCAAATTGTACGATGTCGATGGCTACGCTTACACATTAACGCAGACATTCGCGCAGGGGTATCAGATCACAGACTTCTCAGTTTCAGCGGACTCATCGGTCACATCGAGTACGAGCGGGTCATTCACGTACGACACGAACAATAATATTTTGACGACTAAGGAATTCAGTGCGACGAGAACGTCGTCCGGAAAACAGCTTGATTACCGGGGTCTATGGACCTTTACCTATGATCGTGCGAACAGGTTGAAAAGTTACACCAATTCGCAATCGGGAGGCTCGCGTGGGAATGTGTGGTACGACTCGAAGGGCAGCAACGACCATTTCCTCAGCAAGTATTCATTCGACGGAACCTACCAATGGACGCTTACATGGGGAGGCTCCGGTAATGATATCCTCCGCGACCTCGATGTAGATTCCTCAGAAAATATTTTCCTCGGAGGATATTTCTCCGGAACCGTCGATTTCGATCCCGGACCGGGCGACGCGTCCGAATCATCAAACGGGATCGATGACTGCTCTATCAGTAAATTCGACTCGACCGGAACTTTCCAGTGGGTCCGTACATTCGGAGAAAATCTGAGCAACCAGATCTGGGGACTCGCAGTCGATGAATCGGGCAACGTCTTCAGCACAGGATATTTTTACAACTCAATGGAACTGGCACCGACTTCGGCTCCATGTAACACGCCATCCGACATCCACGCATCGACAGGATTCGCTGACATTTTCGTCACGAAACACCTGCCCGACGGCTGCTGGTAAATCAGAAATTAAAAGGGAGTCAGCGTTTCGTAATGAAGCAGATCCTGCTCCATTCGCCAGAGTAATTTTTCATCGCCGAGAACTTCAGTGTGATAAAGGGCAGACGTTCGCCGCCAGTCGTTCCATGATAGATCGCCCTGGAACATGAAATACTGGCTTCTCCATGGGACTACGCAGTCCGAATGAAGGCTGTCAACTTCCTCCAGCAAAAAAGTCGGCTTGGTTACAAGGCCAAGGAGCGTAATTCCTCCATAGTGAAGAAGATCGGTGATCGACGGATTCGGCTCTGTCTCACTGGTAGCCCCGTACGTTATCAGCTTCGGGGAATCTTCCGGAAGATTTTCATTGAGCGACTGCAGTTCCGGATTTCCAAGCGAGCACGTATGCTTGATGAACGGATAAAGGTACCAGTACTCTACCTGGTGATAACATGCGAGGTCGAGAACTCCCGGCGTTAACAATACCTCGACCCATCCCCACCCGAGATCGTCGGCAATATTCGCTATCGGAGACCCGTAGTGTGGAGTCGACATCGTAATAATGACATCAATATTCCCACCCTCGTTCTGCATGAAATCTCTCGACACCAAGCCGCCCATTGAATGCGCGACAATTCTCAATGGCTCCGTCGCAAGCTGGGGCTCGTTATGAGTTGCCGCCCATTCATTGATCTTTGTTTTTAATAGTGCCCCCGACCCGTTCGCCCCGAAAATTTCTATTCCGGTCGGATACATGTACCAGTAAAATTTAAAATTTGTGTAGAGGTCGGGATTTTGATTCAGGTAATTAAAAAATGGAACCCAGCTTGTAAAATCGGTATTGGTGCCTGAATCCGAAAATTCAGCGGGGATATCCATGTTGTCGAGTTGAAGTCCGTGGATTAATATCACCGGAAGCCTGTCCCCAAGAGGCTCTGTGTTCTTGGGATCGAACTGGAGCCCCTGCGCGTAGCGCGCATAGTAGCCCGACAGTTCGGTCGGATTATCTGTCAGAAGCGGTTGCTCTGTAAGTTCCGGAATATTCGAATAATCGATCAGCGCGATCGTTATATCAGTATCATTCAACTTATTGCTCAGAACGGTTCCATCCCGGTCCGCCCACGCGTATCCGGTTTTTGACATCCCATCGAGCAGCCTCTCCGACATAATATCGACATAACGGTTATCGACACTGAAATCCCCATCCGGTCCCGAAATGTCATTCATATCAAATTCACAGCTGTAAAATTCGCCTGATGCTATCAGCGGCTCCGATGGATCATTGTCCGCGGCCGGGTCGGCATCGCTCAGTTCCACATGGACCGGTATTCCTCCGACCACAAAACTCTGCCTGAGATTTGAAATCTCCGATGCCTCTATGGTTACAAGCGTGTCCCCGGTAAGTGTCCCTTCCGGAAAATTAAGGGCAAACCAGCCAAGGTCTGCCGTCCCGCCGCTCTCATTGAAAATCCACTCGCCGAGCCTGGACGGATTCTCATCCCCGGGTGTCAATGGGATATTCCCGTTCTGCAGCACACCCGTACGTGAGCAGCCTGCCGCAATCAGAACGATCAGTATGGAAATTATCGGGAAATATTTAAAGTTAGAAACTATTCGTGTCATTTGTGTCCCTCCTCTGCCTGCACCGCTCTGTCATGAGAGTATATCTAATTGGTTATGGTGTCAACTGAAAACGGGTAACCGGAGGCAAATATTCAGCATGGTTAAAAAATGAAGGCATAACTTTATAGTCATGTGCCTTATATTTGAATATCAGTAAAATCGATATGATTGAATATTTTGATAGCAAAAGTATAATTATAAACATGGTTAAATACCTGATCGGAGGATCAGAAACATGCGTTCCATAAATTTCATCCCTGGATTGGTGCTAATCCTCGGACTCCTCTCGGGAGCTTGTGCATCTAATAATTCCGCTCCCACAGTCCCATCACAACCGGACACTGTCTCTAATCGCTATACAAGTTCTTTTTCTCACAATCTTTGGCTCTACAGGGAGATCCTTATCGACCCTGTCACGCTCAACACCGAAATTCTTCCGGCGCGCGACGTAACCCAGCACTGGAATATTTTATCGTGGCTGGAAACTTCGCCCTGCACGGACTGCTTCAAGCTTGCCGGAATTACTCCCAAGGGTAACGGCGTGTTGCAGATCAGCATCGAAATCACTCACCCGTTCGTAAATCCACTCTTCACCGGATTCGACGTGCGCGGTATTGTCATGTTTGAAGGCAATCAGACTTTTCCCGCCGGAGGACTCGTCACTTCCGACTGCACACTCGGCACGGGAGAACTTCTCAACGCCGACGGATATACAACATTATTCAATTACTCCACACTTGGATCGGGTCCCGGCGGACTTCACGGGTATATCCCCGGCAAGAAATCGTCCCCCACCCCGCCCGACGCCACACTCAACGGTTTCAAGCGGTTTGAATCTTACGACATTTCCAACACCAGAAATGCTTTCTATGCCGGCGACCACGTGTTCGCCGATTATGAGGTCGACATGCCCGATTCAGCGTTTATCATCGGCTACGCTGTCGACGCAAACTGGGTCGGTCCCACGACCACACCGGTGACCGATCCAATCAACGATTTTCCCCCGGAAGCCAATATGCCTGAACCGTGGAAAATTGTCGTCACCGAAACACCTGTCGGTGAAGGCTTGACTACA
>DASWIV010000054.1:0-16324 GCA_036397475.1 bacterium | reverse complement strand
CAAACTCTCAACTATAGATCCAGGGTTTACCTTACGTACTCGAAATCTGGACGCAGGCTTTTCAACACTGAAACTCCGATCCATAAATAAGATAAACACGGAAGTCAGGCGTCTCAGGGCGGCAGAGAGAGAACCCGTAGTTAACAGGGTCGGCCCCAGGGTGAGAAAGCCTGAGGTGAGGGAAGTTAATCCGGCAGGACCCAAGCCTCGCACTGAAAAAATCAATGTCATCGGCAAAAAGCCTGAAATTGGTAAACTTCCAGTTAAGATCAGGAATGAAACCCGGGTACGGGAACTCAGTGCGAAGATGAGTCCGGTAGTCAGATCGGATATCGAATTTGATATCAGGCCTCGTATCATGGAGGACTATTCGCTTGTACATAAGTACCCGGTCTCCATCCAACCGACATCTTGGGGGCATATGGAACGCGCAATGATCCTCGCCTGCTGGGAGTTGATCAGGGGAACTGCGATTGAGGAAGTTGGAAAAGATCCGGGCAGGGACCTCGAAATGCTCGCTATTTACCCGAATCTTGACCTGAGACAATACAGGTCTCTCGGGTACAATCCAAAATCGAGAGGCCTGGTTCTATTCCCGTCCCGATCCGATGGAGCCTACAAGATACCCGAAGGCGAGAATTATTCACATTGTGCTATAATCATCGGAGTCGTTAGGGATACAGGCAGGTACCTGAAGGCAATTTTCCCTACCGGCGAGTATAATTTCTAACAAATTCTTCAGTTTCATGCACCGATGAATTATTTAATAGCAGGCCTGCTGGCATTTATCACCATTGTATTACTTTATCTGGGCAATCGGTTCCTGAGGGACGCAAAAGGCATCCGCAAGGAATTATCTGAAGGGAAGACCCTTATTGAACTCGATAATATGGTGAAAGATACCCGCGACGAGTTGATGGTCAACTACGACGAGGTCAGTGCCGGTCTTGATAAGCGCCTTGAGAAGCTTGAAGTGCTCAAGAAAGAGGCGGACAAGACCATCAAAAGGCTCGAAAATCTGCTCGACAGCGAACGTCTCAAGACCCTGGAGGAGCGCGGGATACTTTTCGCCATCGAGGCTGGCGAGAAGCAGGGAGTCGAAGCGGACCGTAACACCCGTATAGCGAAATTGCTGAAAAGTGGAGCATCTGTAGAGGAAGTCGCCAGGATCACCGAGGCAAGTGTGCGGGAAGTAGAGCTGGTCAGGCTGCTGCTTAAGCGCAAATCGGAAGCCTGAAAAAGCCCCTGAGCCTTCAAGGTTCAGAACCCCCCAAAATTTACGAAAAATAAATATGTGAGAGGGTGTACATAATATGCACACCTTAATGGATATTAATTCGAGTAAAGCGATTCGGTTGACGGAGGTCATATACATGCGCTTGCTAAGAACGCATTTAACATTTTTTCTTTTCGCGACAACCCTGATCCTTGTGGGTTGTACCGGCGGGTTTGATAATAACCCGGTATCGCCGAACGTAGCCCAGACTGAATGGCGTGCTTTCACGGTCAATGAGGCCGGGGGCACGTTTAATTTTCCCGAGATCGGGATCTGGGTTGAAATCCCATCCGGTGCCGTTCCCACAGGGGAAGTCTATTCGTTCAGTGTACGTGGATTCCCCGATGGAATTCCACCACTGCCGGGAGGACCGGTGTATGTCCGTATGGCAACCATGGAAATGGATGGGCCGGATGTCTCATTCCTGAAAAATATCAAAATAACCATGCAGCTTGCCGAACCTAAAACTCCCGGCGCCGGTGCTGTTGCTTTTCAGATCAATGGAGCTTTCCAGTGGCAACAGATGCACAACAACGCCGTTTACCTCAACGGAAACACGGCGTCGATGTATGTTGATACACCCGGAATTTACGGGGCATTCCTTCCGATCCCTCTGAATGTGGAAATATCATTGACCCGCCAGAGCGGACCTGTTCCGCTGTCGGTAGGACTGGAAGCGCTTGTCACAGGCGGACATCCGCCGTACCTGGTAATATGGAATTACGGTGACAACGACCAGCCGGAATCGGGACTTGCCACAGCGCACGTCTACGATGCTCCGGGCGTATATTCGATATCCTGTTTTGTGACCGACGAATCAAATCACCAGGTAACCGATTTGATCAGCGTTGAAGCATATGGGATCTTCGGTCCCACCGGATTCCCGTGAACAAAACGATTAGCAGAAAGCCTCCTGCTCAATACTTGAAAAAAGCCCCGGGATGTATCCGGGGCGTTTTTTTTGAACGAAATGGCTCAGTCCGGTATCTACAACTGGTGACTGTAAAATTACATATTTTTCTATATAATAATGTGACCATCACACTGGAGGGATTACGGTGAAATATCCGATTACCGTCTTGCTGGCGGTCATATTTGCAATGGTGTCAGTATCATCGTCCTGTGCGGGACCAGGTGAAAATCCTGTCACTCCCGGGGACAGATTAAGTATACAAAATAGTGATAATTCCTTGCCCGAGAGCCGCTATCTCTGGGGATATTACCGGATTAGCGGCAATACCGATACCGGGGAAGTAAGGGTTGTTCCGGTACGGACAGTGGACGGGCACTGGAACGTGCTTAGGTGGCTCGAGCAGGGACCATGTACTGCCTGCGTGTCGACATCGAACATTCAGCCTGGCGGGGGAGGCTCGATCTTCATTGATATCCGGATCAAGCACCCGTTCGCGAACCCAACATATACGGGGTTCGATGTACGCGGGATTGTCCTCTGGAACGGCTCGAAGAGTTTTCCGGGGGCAGGATTGACCGTTCCGGACAGGTCATTCGGAGAAGGTGAACTGCTTAACGGCGACGGTTTTACGACCCTTTACAATGGCCTGACTTCGGGGTCCGGACCTAACGGCAACCAGGGTTATGTACAGGGGAAACTTGCCAGCCCGACTGTACCGGGTGCGACTCTCAACGGATTCAGGCGTTTTGTGTCAAACCTCGCGGGAAATACCCGCAACGCATTTTTCGCGAACGAACAGCTCACCGTTGAATACCACCTTGCTGTTCCTTCGACAGAATTCGTAATGGGCTACGCGATAGACGCAAGCTGGGTATATCCCAGCACACTGCCTGTCGTTAATCCAATGGTTGATTTTCCAGCGTCCGCGAACTGCCAGGAGCCGTGGAATATCGCTGTTACACAGCATCCTGTCGGGACAGGGCTCAATCCGGGTGGGGGAGAGACCGAATTGACAATCGATGTATACGACTGGCAGGGCAAAAATTCCCATTCCGATCCGGTTATAGAAGCTCCGGATCTGTTCGACGGCACTATTTCTACGGTATTTGTCGAGGATATCGGTGAATATGCCAGGTACACGGTGTCGGTATCGAACGAAAAAGGCGCGTCCAGTGGATTCCATAAATGCCTGATCTCGGTCGTTGACGATCAGAACGCAACATCACCGGATTGGATCGATCTGACAGCTTATCACGTAGTGGAACTTGAAGTGCTGAATGGCGGGTGGGCGTATGGATGGGGAGCAGGTGGACTTGATCAGGCGACCGATGTCGCAATTGACAACGATAACAATGTGTATGTATCCGGTACATTCCAGGGTACGGTCGATCTTGACCCGGGCGACGGAATCGATATGCATTCTGCGGCGCAGTTCGATCAGGAAGATTTTGCTGTTTCATTGAGTAAGTTCGATCCCACCGGCAAGTACCTGTGGGGTATTGATTTCGGCGGACAGGACCGCGACCTGGCTTCCGCTGTTGCGGTGGACCCGTCGAATAATATTTATATAACCGGGCAGTTTGATAACAATGAGGATTTCGATTTTGGTCCGGAGATCGACAATCACCTCTCTAAAGGTTCAACCGATGTGTTCATTACAAAGTACGACCAGGATGGAAATTATGTGTGGACCAGGACTTTCGGGGGGTCGTACCAGGACCGTGGAAACGGGATATCTTTTGATCCATCGGGAAAATTGTATGTGACAGGCACTTACAAGGGTACGGTCGATTTTGATCCCGGACCCGGAGTGGACGAGCATACGTCATTCGCGAATAACGATTCATTTCTTGTGAAATTCGATCCGAATGGGGATTATTTATGGGGACGCGGATGGGGCGGATTTTCTACCGAATATGAATACGATTCCGGATTCGCTGTCGTTCCGAATGGCACTGATTCGGTCTATGTCACCGGAAATATCGAGTCTGATACCGACCTTGACCCGGGACCGGGAGAAGACATCCATACCGGTCCGGCTGGATATTTATCCAAGTTTGATTCGATGGGTAACTACGACTGGGGAGCCACATGGGATTCGCAGGGTATTGCACTTGCTGTCGACAACAGTGGCAACGCGATCGTAACGGGCAGGGACGGGGGAATAATTCTGAGGAAGTACAGTCCTTTCGGCACCCTGATATGGGACAAACCGTTTGGTGGCAACGATGGCCCATTTGCCCAGGATCATGGTTTCGGAATCGATGTTGATTCGAGTAATAATGTTTTTATTACCGGAATATTTTTTGGAACCAAGGATTTCGACCCGGGGGCTGGGGTTTTTGAGGCGACATCAAAGGGTGTCTCGGATTTCTTTGTGCTGTCGCTCGATTCCGACGGGGATTTCCGGTGGCTTAATACAATAGGAGGTCCGGCACAGGACTACGGCAGGGGATTAAGTGTAGATAATGAAGGGTTCCCGGTAGTATGCGGATGGTACACGTACTCGTTCGATTTCGATCCGGGAGAAGGAGAAAATATTTTGGGTTTCGATGGCGGTATCGATGCGTTTGTAATTAAGGTCCCGCCGGACGGTAATTGGGAATGAATTGTTGTTAACGCTGCTAAATTTTACAAATATAATTTTTGATATACAAATAAGTTAAAAAAGGAGTCCCGACACGCAAGGTCGGGACGTATACATAGATGGACAATACCTTTTTTTAGCCCCCGGAGCATGCATTTACTCCGGGGGCTTACTTTAATCCGGCAAAAAATCTGCTGGATTATAAGAAAAGAAGCTAGTGTCGAATTAAAATCATCATTCAGGTGTCAACAGTCCAACCGTTTCGCCTGCCGGCAGATCTCCGTAACACCCCATATCAACTCCGCCTTCTCCGGTTCCTATGCATGGAGAACCTGTATCGAGATGGTAGTCATATGGCGCGGTTGTGTTATTGACGTAGAGAGGATCTGAACTTATGCAGTTTGGTCCAGGCGGTGCGCTTGGATAAGGCGAATCCTGAATATTATAAACATCACTATAATCAGGGCTGATGTTATAACAATACATTCCATAATATGTAGGGACAGTATTTGTCCCACCAATATTTGAAACAATATTGTTCTTCGCGTCATACGAATACGAAGGTGAACCTCCATTGTACAGGTACATTGGATAGAGTATGCCGCCGGTATTATTGCCAAGGTCTTCGTCCAGGGAATCAACCGTGTTGTTGTGTACATACACGTTTGGATATGGATAATAAACCCTGTTCAGATACATATAAGCGTAAGTCAACACATTAGGAGAAATGTGGTGATACAGGTTATTAGACCATTCTGAGCCTGCGGGCCAATAGTAGCCGTAATTGTACATGTACATGTACCCGTTGACCTGAGGGCTTTCCTGTAATTCAGTTACTTCGTTCTGAATAAATCTCTGTGTTCCATTACCCCTGTAAATATACGACAGGTAAAGGTATGCGTAGGAGTATGCAGGATAGTTAGTGTTAAGGTCACTGAATAAGCAATTCTTCACAGTGACGTCGTTGCAATAATAGATATACAGGACGTGGAAATAGTAGTAATCCAGAGTTCCCGTGAAATGACAATCCAGGTATGTGAGGTTATGAGAATAATAAGCATAGGTCATCTGGGAGCTCGTATTTCCGGAGGCAGGGGAGATCGCAAATCCCTGAATCGTGACATCGTTCGTATAATAGATGTAAAGTGTCTGACCAAACTGGTACTCGATAGTAGGCCTGGCTGCAGGCTCGGTATAGAAACTCCAGGCTCGAAGAGTAAATCCTGTGCCGAAGCTGGTGGCGACCTGTTCGGTATAAGTTCCTGTACCATAGTCAACAGCAATTGTCTGGCCTGCACTGTGTGCATTGATAGCCTGGGTGATAGTCGAATACGGCTCGGTCTGTGTGCCATTATCCGGCGTAGCTGCAAAGTCTGCATTATTTGATACGAACAGGTCTGCATTGATCCACACTTCACATTCTAATGTGGTAGCGTCAGTCGTATCGGTACCATCATCTACAACACAGTCAATGTCAAATGGCGTAGCACCCTGTGTCCAGCCAGCTATTTCACCCCAGTCAACATCAAGATTTCCGGCACCATCACCGTTAACGCCATCATAACCTTCTACAGGATCCCCATTACCATCGGTAATTGTCCAGATATAAGTCAGAGGATCACCGTCTGAATCGGTCGCTGTTACGCTGTAGGATTCCATTGACCATTCAAGCGGCATCGCTTCCCCATCAACCCCGCTTGAGATGTCCGGAGGCTGGTTATATGGGGTGTCCGCCGTAAAGAGCACATACTTGAAATAGGATGTCAGCGAATCGCTACCGGCTGAATTTGGCACTCCAAAATCGTTGCTGTAACCGTAAGCGTCATACTGGGCAATGATCCAGTATTCGTTGTTATCTGTGCCAAGCACATTATCCGCGGGGATCTCAACATGATACGAAGAGAACGTTCCGTCTCCTCCTGTTGCGATCGTTGCGGGATCGAATGTGTTGGCCGACATGATTACGTTACTTTCAACAATGATCGTTGAAGGCTGCTCAGATCCGGGAATATCGAAATCAAGCTTGAGCTTCCCACCATTGCTTCCAGGATCGACATAAAAAATGTTGTCTGTGATAGTGTTGTCAATGGCTACCGCTTCAGGTGTGTTGGCAGGATGATCAGCAGGATCCTCGCCCTTCCACGAAGCGACAATTGCGTAGTTGTACATCACGCCCCCTGCCAGAGGGAACCTGAGGTAATAATTACGGGTGTTTTTCTGGCCGCTTGAGAAAATGACATCGTCGCCGCCATTCATTACATAGTCGAAGGCGTCATCGGTCTTGCCAAGTCCATCCCCAAACAACTTATATGGATTGACGGTTGCGGTTCCGGAAAATCCTGGGGTCGCGAAAGCCCCTGGCGTATATCCGAATAGTCCGGGCGTGGTGAATTCTTTCGGGTTGAACCATCTGGTACAACCGTCCGGTCCACCAAATCCGTCATCGGGATCAGGGAACATTGTTGCATCTGTGCCCTGGTGGCCGAACTTGAGCCCGGGGTCGTACTTGAACGAACTTGATCCATTGGCGATGAATACTCCTCTGACATCATATCCGTTATACTGCGGCAGACCCGCGAAAGGGTGGGTTATGCTGACATCAATATCAACATCAACATAATCCGGTCCGACTGGCGTTTCAAGAATACTGAATCCCAGGTTAGCAGGATTGGAGTTTACAAACTGTACCACGTTCGCGTTGAAAGAAACGCTTTTGTTGGGTACAGCTTCGACTTCTCCATTCTCGAAGTTGAAATACAGGTCGTAATATCCCCATAGGACATTACTTGCAGAAACCTGTTCTACTGTTGAGGCTGTCAGATTTTCTGTGTTGCCTGGATTTACCGGGTCGCCCGAGCTCCCACCCGAGCATCCGGCGGCAACTAAAATCAGGAACATGATTCCTGACAATACTACGGTCCATCGTGTCATGGTCTTCTCCTCGGATTTAGATTTATCCCTCATCAGCCGCTTACACAGGGACGCACGTGCCAATGTCGCCAACTGGCTGACACTTTGCTAATTGTACTTCGGGGAGTCCGAGTATAATTTATGGAGTGTTACGGCTTACATGTGGTATCAGGATTACGTATAACTTGTACCAGGTCTAAATTCGTGACCCAGAAAAGACATTGGTGCTGGCGAATCACAAACCAGGTCCTGCCTTGGTCCGTAGATTCTTGACACTAGCTTCGTAAATCAGTAATCCTGCCTGTGAGAGGATTCCCATACAGGCTTGAGATTTTTTACAGGATACTATTATCCTGCTGACACTTGTGGAGATCTGATAACCAAATCAGATTTTTGTTGAGTAAGTTAAGGGGACGACCAATTCCTTATCAGCTTTTTAAGTCATAACCCCTTTTCCGAAAAAGCTACTCATCTCCCAGAAAAGAATATGAACTCACTAGCTTCCTTATATGAAAGATTTTGCTTCAACTCAAGACAATAGCTTTATAAGTTAATCGGTAAAAGTAATTTTAGAGGAATTATTTTGAAAGTCAAGAAATAATATGGCGCTACTTAAATTTTATTTTAAAAAATATCAATTTAATCCTCAAATATACTATTTAATCACATTTATGACCTAATTTGTCTCTTCTGCGCCCTCAAATACATTCAATCTTGCTTCCAGTTCCTCAATGAGTTTCATGTTCTCATCCAGTTTTTCTTGCTCTTTCTGTATTACCTTGGCCGGTGCCTTGTCCGTAAAGCCAGGATTGGAGAGCTTTTTGGATAAGCTGTCTGAATAGGCACGCTTCTTTTCAAGCTCCTTGCCGATTTTCTCGATCTCTTTCGCAAGATCGATTGACTCGTCAAGCTGCAGCCATAGTTTGATCTCGCCATTGAGAATAGATGACCCTATCGACGATGATGGCGAACCGGAATCGGTATATTTGCTCAGTGAAGAACAGCGGATCAAACCACAGATATCAGGTTCATTCGAGGTCAGGAAATCATCAGATTCGGCCGAATACAAAATCGAGTCAACAATTTTTGAATCAGCCAGTCCGACTGTTTTACGTAGATTTCGCGCCGCGCGCACGAATTCCTGCAAGCGTGAGAAATTGTCCTCAATATCCTGGTTGCGCGGGTAAGATCCGAATTCAGGAGCAGGCCATGATTCCACAATGAGTGGGGCATAATCATCGGATTCTTTTCCCTTATCGAGACCATTCAGAGCGCCGTGAAGCTCCTCCGTGATGTAAGGCGATATCGGATGCATCAGCTTCAAAATTGATTCTAGAGTATGGTAAAGAATGCTCCTCACAAGCTGCACCCGGTGTTCATCGGAGTCTTCCCGAATGTGGAATTTTGAAATTTCAACGTACCAGTCGCAGAATTCATCCCACACAAAATCGTAGAGCACGCTTGCATACTGCCCGAAATCGTACTCTGACATATATCGCTCAATTTCGTACATGCAGTTAAGCAGGCGTGACAGGATCCATTTGTCAGGATCCGATCTTGTTTCGTCCGACATTATTTCATCAATCGGTGTCGGGCTGAAATTGTCGCCAAGCTGCATGATGACATACTTCGTCACGTTCCAGATCTTGTTCATGAAGTAACGCGAACCCTGGAGACGTGTCGGGGTCAGGTTGATGTCCTGGCTTCCGCCGAATGACAGGTGCGTTAAGGTGAAACGAAGAGCGTCGCGCCCGTACTCGCCGATCAGCTCAAGTGGATCGACAGCATTCCCAGATGATTTACTCATCTTCTTGCCGTGCTCATCGCGGATCAGCCCCGTGTACACAACTTCCCGGAACGGTGTCGCGTTATGGAATTCATATCCGGCGATAACCATTCTCGCCACCCAGAAGAAAATGATGTCATAGGCGGTAAGAAGGAAATCGGTCGGATAGAATTTCTTAAGATCTTCAGTTTCATCAGGCCAGCCGAGAGTTGTGAGCGGCCATAGCCATGATGAGAACCATGTATCCAGCACATCTGGATCCTGGTGGATATTGGACGAGCCACATTTTTCACATTTTTTAGGCTCTGTAATGTCGACATTGATATGCCCGCAGTCGTCGCAGTACCACGCCGGAATTCTGTGTCCCCACCAGAGCTGCCTGGAAATGCACCAGTCCTGGATAGTTTCGGGGTTTATCCAGTCCAGGTACACCTTGTTCCATTTACTCGCGTAGAATTTGAGGTCCGGTTTTTCACCGTCTTTTGATTCCAGCGCATCGATAGCCGGACCCACAAGCGGAGGCATTGTCAAAAACCACTGCTCTGAAACCATTGGCTCAACCACACATCCCGACCTCTGGCAATGTCCCACCTGATGCCTGATCGGCTCAGTCTTGACCAGATGTCCCGACGCTGTCAGTTTTTCAATCGCGACTTTTCTGGCCTTATCCACATCCATGCCTTCAAATTCCTCGGCACGATATGGATCGGGCATTTGCGCAATCGTGCCATCAGGGTTGAGCATATTCGGTTTGTCGAGATCATGCCTCTCACCCACCGTGAAGTCGTTCGGGTCGTGGGCGGGAGTGATTTTCAAGGAACCGGTTCCGAATTCCATCATCACGTAGTCGTCTTCGATAATAGGCATCTCGACATTGGACAAAGGCTGTATGACGATCTTTCCGGCATATCCATTGTACCGTTCATCCTTTGGATTCACGGCGACCGCGGTATCGGCAAGCATTGTCTCCGGACGGGTTGTAGCTACCTGGATATGGCCTGTGCCATCCTTGAAGGGGTAATTGATGTAGTAGAGAGCGCCCTCTTTTTCTTCGTAGATGACTTCGAGGTCAGAAATGGCACTACGTAAGGCTGGAGACCAGTTAACCATACGCGCGCCTCGATAGATCAGCCCTTTATCGTAGAGCTGTTTGAATGCGGTTATGACGCCCTTGTACGGTCCGGGATCGAGCGTAAATCGAAGTCGGTCCCAGTCGCAGGACGATCCAAGTTCGCGGATCTGGGACAGGATACGTCCGCCTTTTTCCTCTTTCCATTTCCACGCGCGTTCCATGAATTTGTCGTAGCCGACTTCCTCGCGCGACGTCCCTTCCTTAATAAGTGCCTTTTCGACCTGCACCTGGGTTGCTATTCCGGCGTGATCGATTCCGGGGAGCCAGAGCACGTCGCGGCCTTCCATCCGCCTTATACGGGTCACGAGGTCCTGGAGTGTAAAATTCAGACCGTGGCCCATGTGAAGCTGATCTGTGATATTGGGTGGCGGGATGATGCAGCACCATGGCTTGCCGTTGGATGCTCGTCCTGGACCTGAGTACTCGGGTTTGAACGCACCCATGCCCTCCCAGATATCGTACCAGTCGGCTTCGACCTCTTTAGGATCGTAGGGGCGGCCGTCGAGAGGCTTTATTTTCTTGGATTTAATTTTTCCCTTAATTTTCTCGGTCATTTTATTTCCTCGTTGCAGTCAGTGATTGAAATACTCCCGAAAATCAAAAAAAGCCTCAATTCTGAGGCCGGTACCGTGTCGGGATGGATGCAGGGTTCACGGCCCGGCCAACGGTACACCGACTACAACTACTACAGAATTTCTCGTTAGATAAATCATCGTCACAGAATTTTACTTGGCTTAATTAGTATCGTCAAGGGGAGATGATTATTAGACAGGACAATTCAGGTCCAGACTGCCATATTACTAACCCGCGCAGCATGAAGGTATTTTCTAATGGCAATTGAGTGGGCTCCCGTGGTAGAAGGAATGTATCAGTTCAGGACGTCGTCGCGCGGACTTCACAGCTCTTGAAATTCGAGCGCCCAACTCGGCGATCGACGAAACAGAGCAATTGACAAGTTTTTTGTTTTTCAACCAGTTCCATAAATACTCGTCCGGATTGAGTTCGGGCGCGTACGCCGGAAAACGGTGGACATCCAGCCTGGGCCACAACATGTCGATCTCAAGTTCCACTTCCCTTGCTCGGTGAGTGGAGCTTCCGTCCCAGATCAGATCGATCGGTCCCGAAATTTGCCGTGCGATGTGTCTGACAAAGACGGCCACTTGTCTTGCTTTGATCGAACCGTTATACATTCGAAAGTACACTTCTCCGTCCAGCGTCACTCCACTTATGGCCGACAGGCGGCCTCCTCTGAGCGGAAATTTTACGACCGGCGTTTCGCCGACCGGCGACCATCCGCGGCTGACGTGCGGCGACAGATCAAACCCGCTCTTATCCACGAAAATCAGCGTCGAGCCGCGCGCTTCGGCGTTTTTTTTATACGCGGCCACTCCTGATTCTTCCATTTCTTGAGCGCTTCCTCTCCCATCGTCGCCTCCGCACGTACCCATTTACTCACCGACGGTTGCGTCACACCCAGCACTTCGGCGATCTCATGTTGATACCACCCTTTCTTGTAAAGCTCGACGCCTCGTTTCCTGCGAGCTTCCCATTGTTTGAGATCCCTCGTTCCTTTCATGGTACAATTGTACCAAATGTAGTGATTCTATGTCGTGGCGCGGAGTAATAAAAGAAGATTATTTGGTATAGTCGTTACAACCTTAAAATAAAGAAAAGGAGGCGGAACTAGATGACAGGTTTCACTGACGGAATTGTGACCGATGATCTACACCGACCCAATACTGAAACAGACAGTATTCCTTTAACCGAGTACTGTCCGAAATGTAACAGAAGATTAACAGTTAATAAGGGGGAAAATGGTTTGCTATATTTTTGTGTGAGACACAAATATGTAACAGATATAGTAAATCATCAGTATTATGGCGAACCAGTCGAGGGACTAAGTTTCCCAGCCCAATTAAATCGATTTAATTGGGCTGCCTTTATCTTTGATTGGATATGGGCGTTTGCCAGAGGTTTAACAATGTGGGGAGTCTTAATTCTCGCGGCGTGGATAATTGCTATTGTCCCAGGAATACTTCTCTCTATTTGGTTTGGCTTTAATGCCAATAAGTTGGATTGGGAGAATAATAATAAATACAACAGTATTTATGAATTTCAACACTCCCATCGTCATTGGACGGCGGTGATGCGTTTTATCAGGGGTACATTAATATTTCTTTTAGGGCTAATAGCCCTAATGATTATCTTAGCGATAATTCAAAAAATTCTATAGTAAGCACCCCTCACCAAAAATTTTTAAGCCCTTTTAGTAAAAGGGCTTTTTTGTGCTCGAACCTTATCCGAAAATAAGATATCCTATCCTGTACGCGTGAATATGGTTCAAATACTTTCGCAACAGGGACGGCTTACCAATATTCAAATTTCGAAGCCCGAAAAAAGGAGCTCGACATGAGATATGTCAAACCCTTGAGTTTAATAGTAATGCCCGCGACGGCGGTCATGATCATCCTGATGCTGGTTGTGCCTTGCGGTTCTGTCGCAGGTGTGCAGGTCACTACAACGTCGGACGACCAGACCAAAATCGCGATTACGATTTACAACGACGGAACCGGACTGGTCAAGGACACCCGCGATCTCGAATTTCCACGAGGTGAGTTCGACCTTGTGTACATGGATGTCGCTAGCACCATCGATCCGACAAGTGTCCATTTTGTCAGCAACACGAATCCCGATTCACTTGGCGTACTCGAACAGAATTACGAGTACGACCTCGTCAACACGCAAGCGCTTTTCAGAAGGAATATCGATAACCAGGTGAGCATCCGTACCGAAGACGGACGTACCATTGAAGGCACGCTGCTTTCATACGATGGCGGGCTGGTTATATCTACAGCGGAAGGAATCATGATTGTTTCAAATCCTGTGGAGATTAATTTCGCTGAACTTCCTGAGGGATTGATAACTCGTCCTACGCTCCGGTGGAATCTCACCAACAATAACGCGGGGGTCCATTCAACCGAGATGAATTACCTCGCGTCAGGTATGGGATGGAGCGCAAACTATGTCGCTATTGTTTCGCAGAACGACGATAAGCTTGATCTATCCGGATGGGTGACAATAAATAATAATTCGGGCACGAGTTATAAAGATGCGGAACTGAAACTGGTTGCGGGAGAAGTGAATCGTGTACAACCGGATTACAATCAATATGCCGATGGGATGATGCGAAACGCAGCACCGATGGGAGCTATGGGCGGCCCAGGTGGATTCGAGGAAGAGACATTCTTCGAGTATCACCTCTATACGCTCCAGCGTCCCGCCACAGTACTCAATAACCAGCAGAAGCAGATATCTTTACTCGAAGGCGAAGGAATAAATGTTGAAAAGATATTCGTCTTTGATCCCGGATACTCATACTACGGACGTGGCGATACAGCTCAGGGTGTAATCGAGGTCAGGCTCCAGTTTATGAACGAGGAAGAGAACGGACTCGGCATGCCGCTTCCAAAAGGGATTCTTAGAGTTTATAAGGAAGATTCGTCGGGTGCCCTTCAATTCATAGGCGAGGACAGAATTGACCACACTCCTAAAGATGAGGAAATTGAAGTTTTTCTCGGCGAAGCATTTGATATTGTCGGGGAAAGACGTGTAATGGATCGAAGAGAAATCCGCTATGACACGTGGGAGTACGATGTCGAGGTGGATGTCAGGAATCATAAAACGGACGATGTCGAGATTGTGTACTGGGACCATGTCTGGGGCGACTGGCAGGTTATGAGAAGCAATTATGATTATTATCAGAAAGACGCGTCGACCGTTGAGTTTACCGTACCTGTTGAATCTGATGGCGAAGTAACGCTTACGTACACCATCAGGAGGGAGTGGTAAGAAATGAGAATTTTCAGATATGCCTTAATTTCAACGATGTTGATTGCAGGATTGTTTTCAACGGCTTTCGCGCAGACTTCGGATGGGAGTGTTGCGACAGGGTCGGGCGACCAGACTGAAATTGCGATCACCATATACAACGATGGCACCGGGCTGATTAAGGACACCCGCACTATCGATATACATGAAGGATTGGTGGATTTGATTTTCATGGATGTCGCAAGCACCATCGATCCTACAAGTGTCCATTTTGTGAGTAACACGAACCCGGAAGCTATCCAGGTCATGGAACAGAATTACGAGTATGACCTGGTCAGCACACAAGCGCTATACCAGAGGAATATCGATAACCAGGTGACCATACGCACTGAAGATGGGCGGACTATTTCAGGAACATTGTTATCTGTTGGCGGCGGAATGGTAATCGCTACTTCTGATGGGGTAATGATCGTCAATAATCCGGTGGAAGTGAATTTCGCGGAACTTCCCGAGGGATTGATAACAAAGCCTACCTTGAGATGGAACCTATACAATTCAGATGCGGGACAGCATGAATGCGAGATGAGTTACCTCGCATCGGGAATGGGCTGGAACGCGAATTATGTAGCGATCGTTTCACAGAACGATGATAAGCTGGATTTGTCCGGATGGGTGACGATCAATAATAATTCCGGGGCTTCTTACCATGACGCGATGTTGAAACTAGTAGCGGGTGAGATCAATCGTGTGCAGCCTGAATATGAAATGTATGACGATGAGATGTACCTGATGATGGATATAGCTCGCGAAGGAGCGGATGTAAAGGGCTTCGAAGAAGAGTCATTTTTTGAGTATCACCTTTACACTCTGCAGAGGCCTGCGACCGTTTTAAACAATCAGCAGAAACAGATCTCATTGCTGGAAGGTGAGGGAATCAATGTCGACAAGATCTTCGTGTTCGATCCGGGTTACCAGTATTACTACGCTGGCGATACGATGGAAGGAGTCATTGAAGTCAGGCTGCAATTCATGAACGAGGAAGAGAATGGGCTTGGAATTCCGCTTCCGAAAGGTGTCCTGAGAGTTTACAAGGAGGATTCATCGGGCTCGCTCCAGTTTATCGGTGAAGACCGTATCGATCATACCCCGAAAGATGAACAGATCGAGGTTTTCCTTGGGGAAGCGTTTGATATTGTAGGCGAGAGGGTAGTCAAAGACCGGAGAGAAATTCACTACGACACGTGGGAGTACGATGTCGAGGTGACAATCAGGAACCACAAGACAGATGATATAGATGTTTTGTACTGGGACCATGTATGGGGAGACTGGCAGATAATGAGAAGCAATATGGATTATGTCCAGAGGGATGCATCGACTGTTGAGTTCGAAATTCCTGTGGATTCTGATGGCGAGACGGTTCTGACTTATACGATCAGACGTCAGAGCTGATTAACAGGTGCCACGATTAAGTATGACATATCGTGAAAAGCCCGAACATACTTTGTGAAGAATAACACAATCCTTTCGTGGTGAGGATTGCCACGCTTCAGGGTTAAATATATTGCAGGGATTAAACTTCAAGCGACGTCCTGATATCCAATAAATTAGTTAAAATCAGTAAAATTATGTGAAAAAAAGCGCAATATGCCGCTTTTTTGTCTCTATCCTCTTGAAAATACCCCCATAATTAGCGTTTAATACTGTTAGAGAAGTAAAATATCTGTAAATGCCGATATTATAATGTATTACGATTTCCGTGTAATAAAATCGCTTGAGATAAAAATCGCAAGCTAGTAACAAATTCTGTGAGAAATCGAGGAGCATCATGACTCAGGATATTGATTCAGTATTAAAGGAAACGCGAGTATTTAACCCGCCCGCGACTTTTTCTA
>DASWIV010000053.1:0-8710 GCA_036397475.1 bacterium | reverse complement strand
ACTCGACTTTATCCCAAAGGTCGGGTCGGTTAGCCATGCTTCTATTGCTGAGATTCCAAGTTTAAATGGTCATCCTCTGGTCTATCGCTGTTTGTGCGAAAACCAAATTCCATAAGGTATCTTCTAAGAAAATGAGGTAATTCGCGACCATACATATGCATTTCTTTATTAACCATCCCCATTTCTCTAAAGATAGGTGACCTAAAAGATAGCTCAACGGATTCTTGAAAAGATTCTATTGCTTCGAAAGCCTCCTTAGGCCTACCAATCTTGATAGCGCGATACGCTTCCAGTCCAAGTTCATATAACCACGGCATCTCGTCTTTGAAAATGCTGGCAATAATCAAGAAACCAACAGGATTATTTAACTCCTTCGAAAACATATGCATCACATCTTCAAACATCATTGGGGAAAAACGCATGAACTTACGTGACCGGATCCTTCCAGGAAAATCTGACATCATGGATTCAAAACGCGAAGGTAAATCGCGAACCATAATTTTCATCTCTTCTAGCACTTTTGAAATCACTTCACTATTAGTGGAATCCTCGTTTTCAGTATCTTGGGAACCTCCCAGCTTCTCAATGATTACTTTTGTCTTATCGCAAAAAACCGCTACTTCCCGATTAACACTATCTGTACTAGGTCTTAATCTTGGAACTCTTTCGCATAATTGCACCACGAGTTTTGAGAGGGATTCGACGCTGTCATCACTGTTCTGGAAATGATAAAATGGACCCTGGTTGACGTCAGTAAGCGGAACACCAAGAGCCAAGCCTAGTACTGGTCGTTCTAATTTTGCCTTCGCGACACCAGCTTCGAAAAGGATCCAGGGTCGATTGAGGCTTCGCTCTGTTATTATACAAACTACATCATTTGAGCGATCAAGTTTATTCATTAAGATACCGTACCAGTCTGCTCCGATGTCAATCCCTTCTCCTCCTTTCATGGAGGATGAAAAAAATGTATTGAGCATTCCAGCACTTACATTTTTAATAAGGGCGCTAAAAGCTTCAGCAAGTTCCGAATCTCTACTGTCATGGCTGAGAAAAACAAGAGGTGATTCGTTTAATTGATCCTGATCCGTATTGACTTCCTTGTTGACCATGTTCATTATCCTTCATCCAAGAATGTGCTTTTAGACATTATAGCAAAAACATGGTTGTTTCTTGATTAGAGACAGGGTTAATTATAGGATAACTTTCAATCTTATGGTTCCACGTAAACCAAAATCTAATCAGATCAGACTTCCGAAAAAGATCGGACGAAAAATCCGCCTGTCTTTCAGATCACGGATCGTGATGTCGAGCTGGTCAAGGCGGTCTGCCGTTATCGATATCTGACAATCGAGCAAATTACTTGGCTGTTTCCGGAATCCTCTCAACGCGGACTCGAAAACCGTCTGCGCTACCTCTTCCACGGCGGGTATCTCAATCGCGAATTGCTCCACGAATCGACATCGCATAAACTGATCTACACAATGAGAGAAAAAGGCGCAAGGCTGATAGCTGAGCGCGACGGTGTTCCGCGTGAAGAAATTCCTTGGCAAAGACATTTGAATCAGATCACGTCGGGACATATGCAACATTTACTCCAAATAAATGATGCTGTCATTTCATTGGAAATCGCACTTGCTCAAGCTCAGGAAGAGGGTGCGGTTAAGGATTTCCGAGTGTTCATCGGATCACCGGATCAGCACAAGATCAGCGTGATGCTCAGGAACCGCGACGGTGCGCGTTACACATCCGCTATCGTTCCTGATGCCTTGGTTTATTTGATGTTTCCAAGAAGCAAGAAGATCGGAATTCTGTTCATCGAAGTGGACAGGGCTACGATGTCGGTAAATCGCTGGCAAGGTCACCTGTCTGGACATTTCTTTACATCGCCATGGCAGTTGCAGCATGGATGATCTGGAAAAAATCCGGGAATTTCTTTTCTGTCCCGCTGAAACTTTTCGCCCTTCAATTGACACTGAACTTTATCTGGAGCCCATTATTCTTCGGGCTTAAAAATCCCGCTTATGGCCTCATAGATATAATTGCCCTCTGGCTTGCTCTTGTCGCCACAATTTTCTCTTTCTGGACAGTTAACCGTGCCGCTGCTTTAATTATGATCCCTTACCTTCTTTGGGTTTCTTTCGCCACCGCGCTGAATTACTCAATCTGGCAATTGAATTAATACAGCAATTTCCCTGATTAGACTGAATTTACCGGCAGGATACTGGCACTTCATAACTACTAGACAAATATATAGTAGACATGATACAATCCATAACGGTTGAAGCAAGGCTAATTCATTACCGGAGTCTTACATGCTGGTTCCGATCCTACATTGCCACACCGCATACAGTATGCGGCGCGGTACAGCCCTCCCCTTCAAAATCGCCGAACAGGCGTCACGGCTCGGCTACTCGCATATCGCCATCACCGACCGCGACGGCCTCTGGGGCGTTCCTCTCTTCATCGACGCCTGCAAAAAAGTCGGGCTCACCCACCTCATCGGAGCACAGTACGTAGATCCCGAAGATTCATCGAGGCGCGTTATCGCACTCACCGAAAATATCGGCGCATTCCAGACACTCTCCCAGATTTCCAGCCGCTTCCATCTCGAGGATAATTTCAACCCTGTCGACGCGGCGATCGAAAAAGTTGACGACGGACTCATCCTCCTCGCAGACAACCCGTCCACCATCAAGGAACTCCACAAAAAAATTCCACCCGGACGTCTCTACGGCGAACTTTACTGGGGCGCGCGCTCGGTTACGCGAAAACGCTTCCTCGCCGTTTTAAAAACCTGCCGGATGCTTAAACGCCCGGTGACGACATCCGGAAATATCTACATGTCCGAACCCGAAGAGTTCCGCGTCCATGCGCTCATGACCGCCATGCGTACCGGACGATGCCTTCGCGACAAACTCCCCATCGTCGATCCCGACCTGCACATAAAAACGCCGGAAGAATTCCACGCGCCGTTCATGGCGTACAACCTCCACGACGCGATACTGAACGCGATGGAGATCGCCAACCGCTGTTCGTGGCGATGGCCCGTCCGCACGTGGCACATCCCCGACCCGCCCGACCTCCCGCGCGGAAAACGCCCGATCGATCACCTCCGGGACATCGTCATACCGAAACTTAAACGGAAATACAAAAACTGGGACGGCAGAACCGGTCCGGTCGCCGAACGCCTGAACATGGAACTCGACATAATCGATGAGCACGGGTTCGCGTCGTTTTTCCTCATCGTCGGCGATGTGGTCCGCGAAGCCCACGAGCGCGGGTATCGCACACTCGGACGCGGTTCCGCCGGCGATTCGATCGTCAGCTACGGCATCGATATTTCGCAGGTCGACCCGATCCGCTACGATCTTTACTTCGAGCGATTTTTGAATCCGGAGCGGTCATCCCCTCCCGACATCGACCTTGACTTCGCGTGGACGCATCGCGACGAGATGGTTGAATACATCGAAAAAAAATACGGGCCCGAGCGTGTCGCGAGTGTCGGAACGATCGTGAATGTCGGGCTCAGGGGTGCATTCAGAGAATCCGGAAAAGCGCTCGGATATTCCAACACCGAGATAAACCGCTGGAGCATGTACCTCCCCGGACACTGGGACACCGGAAGTGTAGAACTCAGCGAAAATCCCCTGACAAAAGAACTCCCCCTGGACGAGGAACCGCTGAAGACAATTTTCGATTATTCACTCAGATTGCAGAACCTTCCGCTGCACCAGTCGGTCCATGTCGGCGGAGTCGTTATCACTCCCGACCCGATAAACCGCTACGCGCCCCTGAATCGCGCCGCCAAGGGAATGGTCATCACGCAGTACGACATGCGCGACTGTGAAAAAGTCGGGCTCATCAAACTCGATCTCCTCTCCCAGCGCGGACTCGGTGTGGTCGAGGACTGCGTCGAGATGATCGCCCTCAACGGAAAAACGGTCGATTACAACCTCGCCGATATGGACGAACTTTCAGCCGACGAAAATATCGCGAGCCTTTTCAACGCTGGAGAAACTCTGGGATGTTTCGACGCTGAGTCGCCGATGATCCGCGGGCTGATCAAAAAACTCGGCGGACATTCGTACGACCAGCACATGCAGGCGACAGCGCTGATTCGTCCCGGCGTATCCGCAAGCGGCATGATGCAGGAATTCATCAGGCGCCACCACGACCATTCGAAAATCAAACACGCGCATCCGAAAATGGGTGAGATCCTCCACGACACCTACGGCATCATCGTTTACCAGGAAGATGTCCTCAAGGTTCTTCACAAGATCGCCGGAGTCAGTCTGGGCGAGGCGGACCTCCTGCGTCGCATGATGAGTCTCAAGGAACTCGAGAGCAAAAGCGCGACAACCGAACTTGAAAAAAAATTCATCAACAACTGCGAAGCGAGAGGGATCGGAAGCGATGTCCGCCAGAAGATCTGGGACCAGATCGCGTCGTTCGCGAGTTTCTCGTTCTGCAAAGCCCACGCCGCACAGTTCGCGATAGTCGCCTACCAGAGCGCCTACTTCAAGGCGTACCACCGCGCGGAATTTTTCGCCACCCGACTCGCCAATGTCGGCGGATATTACCCCCCCGACGTGTACATCCGCGA
Source organism: bacterium (assembly GCA_036397475.1). Taxonomy (GTDB): domain Bacteria; phylum JAJVIF01; class JAJVIF01; order JAPKYR01; family JAPKYR01; genus DASWIV01. The sequence continues at coordinate 4,107 of DASWIV010000053.1, read as the reverse complement.
CGCACGCAGATTCAACGTAAAAGTCGAACTTCCCGAAGTGAACATGAGCCAGCGCACGTATTACGGCAAAGACAATGTCGTCATCATGGGACTCGAACAGGTCGGATGCCTCCACGACGATATCATCGACTCGATACTCCTTGCGAAAAATGTCGAGGGTCCGTTCAAATCGGTCGCCGATTTTGTCGCCCGTACCGGAACGGGTTATGAACAGGCACACGCGCTGATAAGAGTCGGCGCGTTCAGAACATTGAACACGACACGTCCAGTCCTTCTCGGCGACCTCGCCGAAGCGTTCAGATCGAAAATTCACCGCCCCGGAAAAGTCCGCCAGCCGCTCCTGTTCCCTGAAAAAGGGAAAATCGAGCCTGAACCATCCCCCCCATTTGCATGGGGAATTAAGCCTAAAACCTCCCTCCCGCTTGCGGGGGGGACTAAGGGGGGGACGTGGGACCACGATTACTCCCTCTACGAACAGATACAGGCCGAGGTCGACGTACTCGGCATGATCGCGTCCATCCACCCGCTCGAACCAATCAAAAAATTCATGGACGCCGCGAATTTCACCTGCGGAAAAGACATGCCGCGCCGCGTCGATAAAAAAGTCCGCATGGGAGGAATTCTCGTCTCGTTCAAACCGGTAAGAACGAGAAAGGACAACCAGGCGATGGCGCTCATCAGCCTCGAAGACCTGTCGGGCACATTCGACGTCGCGGTTTTTCCCGAAGCGTACCGCAAACACGCCGTCACGCTGAAAACAAAAGCCGGACAGGGCCTCTGCATGGAAGGAAAAGTGCAGTTCGACGACGGCGCGTACACCCTGGTCGTCGAAAACGTTTACCCTCTCCAGGATTTTCTCAACCGCCTGAAAAAAATCGAAAAGATCAGGGTGGAAAAAGCCGACGAAGACAGTTTCTACGGCGACACCCCGATGATCTTCAGGCGGCGGAACCTGCAGGTCGACATCTCCGAGGAAACCGGATTCGAGAGGGGGATCGAGTATGTCCATTCATGAATCGAGGATCGGCTACCTCGACCTCGCGCCGCTCTCGATACACTACGAGCGCGCGGCGAACGGCAATCTCGCGAAAAAACCGTTCGTCATTGTCGGAACTATCGGAAACCGCGGACTCGTCACCGCGGTATCGTCCGAAGCCTTCCGCGCTGGAGTACGTCCGGGACTCACTCCCGATTCCGCGCGGATTTTCGTACCCGATCTGAAAATAGTCGAGGAACGTCCGGCGCTTTATTACGACGCGTCGCGGCAGGTGAACGAACTCTGCGAAAGATTCGTCCCCTACGTCGATCCCGAGCGCCAGGATGGATTCGTGCTCGACCTGACCGGAACCGACAGGCTCTACCCCGACCCGTCCCGAATCATCAGGCAGCTCCAGAAAAAAGTGTCGTCGGAAACATTACTGACATCACGCGCGGGATTCGGCGCGAGCAGGCTGATCGCACGCCTCGCCGCGAACGAAGCTCACGACCTCGACGTGCGCATGGTCAATCACGGCGACGAGATCAAATTTCTCGCCGACAAACCTGTCATGATCCTCCCGGGAATCGGAAAAACGATCGCCGAAAGATTGAGATGGATGGGGGTTTACACCGTACGGCAGCTCGCGTCGGTGCCCGAACAAACGCTCGAAGCCGCGTTCGGCCCTAAGGGAATCGATATCGCGCGCGCGGCCAACGGACATGACCCGCGCCCGAGACGTAAAACGAACGAAGCGAAACCAATTTCAAAAAACGCCATACTCGAACACGTCTTTTACAATCCGAAACAGGTGAAGAGCGAACTCAGAAAACTCGTCTGCGCACTCGGGCTCGATCTGCGCGGGGCAGGACTGCAGGTACGGTCGATAACGCTCGGCGTGCAGTATCCCGACACTCCCATGGTAAGCCGCAGAAAACGTATCCCGCCCGCCGACTTAGACACGTTCATCCTTCCAGTTGTGGAGGCGATGTACACCGATGCGTCGAATCGTCGTGTGCGGCTTCGCGGACTGTCACTTACGTACAGCCGCCTTGTCACTGCGGATAATCAATTGAGACTGGAATTCGCGCGGGATGAATCGCTCGAAGAGATCAGGCGGCTCGAATTCGCCATTGATAAGTTGAGGCTTAAGTACGGGGTAGATACGCTGAACCTGGGATGCAGGTGAAAGCAGGTCGGGATGAAGCTGATTGAAAAAATAAAGGAAATAGAAAAAAGCCGCGATTTTTCGCGGCGCTAATTCGCTTCTATAAAAATTGATTATTATTCAACCCAGCCAAAGGTTGCCCAGACATTAACAGGTGGGGGCTGCATTTCAATTCTTTCGCACCAGGCAGCCCAGTAAGTGTCATCCCCTATTGCTGGAACAATTGCACTTCCTACACCCGGATCGATGAACGGTGATTGGCTGAAATTGTAATTGCCTGTTATATGCGGCCAGAATGGAATGATCGCTGCGTCAATATCCACATCGCGATCAACTTCGAACCATTCATTAGGGTTTAGTCCCCCGTCATGGCCTGTAATTTGGATCTCAACTGTAGTAGTAAATGGAACTACTGAGCCGCGCATTGTTAAAGAATTTGTTTAGTGTCAATTATGATACACACGATGTAGTGACTATCCTTGGTCTCGTGCGTTTTGCATGAATTTTATTGTCCTAACTCTGGGCAGAAGAAAAAATACCCTGGGAATGCGCGGCTTAGTAGTACCTTCGAAGATAATCTCAGCGTCAGCAAATTCAGTTCCTGAACGGTTTATGTTCTGATCCTCAAGTTTTGGTTCCAGTGGATTAGATTTTGACTGGCATCCGAATACTGCTAATAAGCATAAAGCTATTAGCATTAAATTAAGCATCCCTCTCATTTTATTTCCTCCCATTTGTATTTTATGAATTAAGGGAAATCTACCTCAACATCAACGATATCATATGCCCCTATTACTAATCCGGATGGCCTAAAATATAGTAAAGTTGCATATCTCCATTTACCTTCACCTTGATATCCTGGTTGGATAAGCCCAGGCTTTAATGCTAAGGAATCAGGGCCAGTTCCTTCGGTACAATCTGGCAAAATCCCGTTCAATAAGATTCCACTGCCGAATGAAGGATCATTTTCGCCCCTTCTAAAGATCAATCCTCTTGGTGCTTCAGGTGTATCTGCATTCGGCTGATCGTACCAGGTTCTCCACTCAACCCATATTTCTGAACAATCGTTATTTAACGCAGAGCCACAGCAATCTAAATCTTCAATAACCTGGTCATTATTTAACACAAGCCTGAAATAATATGGCTCAGGTTGATTTGCGGAATAAGGAAAATCTGTCAGAGGATCGGATACTGGAGTAACAAGGGGAGGTTCCCAGCAGGCATCTACCGCGTATCCCGCGATTACCGGGCCTGGCGGTAGAGCGATGTGATATGTCCTTGTTACAGTCTGTCCGACTCTGAACATATGCCGTTCTTCATCGGTATAGAAGTTTAAGAATCCATTGATATTGGCGGTTGGAGTTCCGTTTGAGTACTTCCCTTCCCAGTAATTGAATATTGGCATTTCAGATCCAGATGGCCATTCCGGACACCAACGTGGGGAATAACCATCAGCATTTATTAATTCAGGATCTCCATACTCTCTGTAGCTTACTCTGGCAACCTCATCGTATGGAAAGAAATGTTTAGATTTCCAGTCCGTTTCCCAGGAACCATTAAACATAATAATTCCCTTAACATCGAATCCTGTGAATTCAGGATTATCAGGGAATGGATGGGTTATCTTTACATTCACATTGATTGTCCCATCGCCGTTATTCTGTATGCTGGCGATTTTCAGGCAGTCAGCGCAATATTCCTCCAGGAACTTCAAAGCGTTCAGATGGAACCGTCCAGCGCGCTTTGGAACCACATCGATATTTTCATGCGTTTCATCGATGTAAAAAGTCCACTCTCCCCACAACATATGCGGATCATTGATTTGATAACTCGCTTTTGATTGAAAATCCGGATTTTGATCAATCTCATTGGAAACCGGGTTGCCTGTAGCGCATCCGGCAAGCGCTAGCAGAATTATAAGTATCGCACTTCCTCTCATAACTTTTCCTCCAATAAATAGTTT
>DASWIV010000052.1:0-12161 GCA_036397475.1 bacterium | reverse complement strand
ATGCATCGTCGATGGGTTCGGAGAAGTTACCGTCGCCATCGAAGTCCCACTCGTAAGTGATTGAATCGCCGGGATCGGGATCGGAACATCCGGTTGCATCGAATTCGATTGATGCGGGTAGTGGCCCGATGTAAGGCATGGGAGTGACTGTGTTAACAACGCAGATGGGGGGGTTGTTGAATTGTTGCGTATGTTTGGATAGAAAAACACCTTGCGAATCAGCGTGGAGAGTAAAAATGTCCCCATTCGTTGAAACTATAATATTTCTGTTTAAAGCTGACTGAAACCTACCATAACCTGATCCAGATTGGACATAAACAGCATGCAATAATTCATCTGATGGAGAATAAACTTCCACCACATTAGAACCAGAAAATTTTTCTATTTGATAATAATTGCCATGTAAATCTTCTAATCGGTCTTTAAATTCCCTATTTGAGGTGATGTAATAAAACACAATGCCTGAGTTTCTATTCATTGATCCTAATAATTCAGGCGAAGAAATATTTCCATCTGTAGTTACTTCTATAAGGTATGTATCATTATAAGTGTCCCCTATTACTAAATTTGGAGGACTTACTACAAACTCAACATAAAAAGAGTTATGAATTGAACGAGTGATTGACAGGATATGCATATAGTCCATGCCTGTTTGAATGTCTTTCACCAAATTGAGTTCAGGATCAAGCAAGATTAAATTTTGCGTGTAAACCAGGCCGCTATAGACCCGCTTGTTTAATAAAATGTAACCATTATTACTAATTTCAATTTGGTCCGGATATGATGCATCCAGAGAATCTAATATTAAGGAATTTAGCCAGGTTCCTTGCATATCATATTTATGGAGAATTCCACCAGATTCTATGAAATCAACTAAAATAAAATTATTTTCGTTTGTCGCCCACGGTCCAGGTGGATCAATATATCCACTATATTCAACAGGAGGGTCTTGCAAGTTCCAAACAGTTGACACCTCACCATTAGGTCCTGACCATATACCACTACTCCAAGGAATATTAAACAATTCATTCGATGTATAATAAACATCTGCATGCGATATAGGTGTATATAGATAACTATAAATCACAGCTAAAGATATTATTAATAATTTTGTAGATTCAAAAATTATCTTCATTTTAGGTCTTCCTTCCTTATTCACAGTCAATAAAAACGACATTTTCTCTAAATCTATGAGCAGTATGATAAGCTTCATCAGGAGCTTGCTCTCCTTCTCTTGTTAGGTGCCTAGAATACTGACCAGGTCCTCCAGATACTCGTGACTCCATAGTATGAGCCACAAGAGCTGTTGGGTTACCTTCCCAGTAATCAAACATAGCAACATGCGGCGTATCCAAGTTATGCCATACAATTACATCACCATGCTACAAGTTCTCCAGAGGTATCGTATTAGTCCTAAATGTATTGGGTGGACCTAAGGATTGATGTTCATCATGTCCAGGGCCTGAGCAGTCTGCTGGATCCCAACACCATGCTCCCATATGAATAATTGGCCAAGAGTAAGGATCTCCCGGTTGATTTCTAGCTAATCTCTTTAAAACCTGTGTAATAAATCCACTGCAGTCTACAGTTCCATTTAGATTTCCTGGTTCATGGGGCATTCTGTGACCTCCCCACAGGTATTTATCTCCAAAATAAATTGGTCCAACTAGGAAAAAATCGTCTATTCTTACCTTATCTAAAAAAACCTCTATTTGATCTTCAGCTATGCAATCCCCTCTTTGCGCACCTGTCATACGGCCTTCAACTCTAAGTTCATAATACCCACAATCCTCAGCAGAAATATTCCAAACGTGATTTGTTGAAGTGTAATAACCGTCGTTACATGGACATTCATCCATTGACCCTACACTCCATGGCCCATTAACTATATCAAACCATACAGGAATCTCGGCACCAGGTTTAATTGCATAAATCTCATATAAGTCATAGTTAGCATATGAAGGAATACAGATTGATATTTGAATTTGACCAATCTCCATTTCCGCCAGAATTGGGGTAAAATGAGCCTTCTTATCTGGCTGAGAAGGACAATCTGGTTGAGTTGGCACATTCTCTAATGCATAGTCATGCCATTCCCCCTCACTGTATGGGTCAGCACAATTGATCGATAAATATTCTTCTTGAATAGGAATCGATGGACCATCAATCCAATAGACTTCTGATAAATATTGATTGGGGGGCTGAGATCCACTTGAAGATTCTCGTCGAACACCAGGCTCAATTCTAAGTTTAATTCCGCTACCACAATATCCTTCAATGGTCTGCCCACTCCTTGCCATCCAATGAATATCATGGACATCTTCAAGTGTCACGGTGCAAATTTCTATCCTCGCTTTCACATACAACGGACAATCATGAAATGCCTCTATAGTGAATGTCTGGCCATCCCAGTACTGCTCATCCGGCAAATCGGAATGCACTTCAACCTCGGGAGGAATGGGCCAGATATCGTTAGGACCATACCACGGTCCTTCACCGGAATCACTTACACTCCAGATGACCTCCTTATATAGCTCCGGCGAAGTAAAATCACTGTTTATTACCGCAGTAAGTATGACTTCCTGCCCATCTTCCGCTGTATCCGGACCAGTCATCTGTATCGCGCCCTCATCAAGGTCCATAATTAATTCTTCACTGCGTCGCCAGTTATTCACATCGTCACGGATCCTGAATCTTGCGCTTGAATAAGTCAGCCACTCGCAATCTATCGGGATAATCCAAACAGAATATTCACCTGCGGCAAGACCATCAGTAGCAAGGTATAGATCATTGGGATCCCACCAGGGATTTCCCGCGGTCATCTTGGGCCATTCCTCGATTGTGTATTCGTTAGTTTTCAGGGGAAAAGTATCTACATAGAACATCTGATTTGCTGCATCTTCTATAATGTAATTCACACTGTCCTGCGTGTAATCGATTGAAAGAAACGGATATAACCATCTGCCTTCATCGCTGGCTTCGTCGTATGCCTTTACAACTGCAACAAGTCCATCAGGATTCTCAGATAGCCAGCCTCCAATATAATCTCCCAATCGCGTCATATAATAGTCATATACATTATTTGGGGACCCATTCGCACCATACGCCTGGCCAAATCCAGCGAGGCCAGGTATTAAAACATTGGCTACATGGTCATTAATTTGTGCTCCGGGAACCAGGTATATTTCATCGAATTTAGGAGGCTTATAATCCTCACGGATGGTTTCATCGACTTCAAAACCTTTTGTTTCAAAGCCGGGAGGATCATAAGGATCAGGACCGCATGGATAACAATCGAGTCGTAACTCCATTCTGCCATCACACCAGCTGGGTGGAGCATATCTGTAACCTCTGAAAAATATCTGGAATACTCCATTCAGGTATGTTTCTGAGCTCCATGTGCTGCCGGCTTTGACATCCAGATTGTCGAACTGAGCTCCCCAGTTTAGCGGATCTGTCCAGTCAAGATGGTCTTCAGTCAGTACATGAAATCTGACAACAACCTGATTATTGCAGTTGCCCCAGTTCTCTACTACAAACGGCGGCCAGTATTCCAGTGTGTATGCTCTTCTGTCTTCCTTCCCTAAGGTAACGAGGTGTTCACGTTCGATTGACCATTCCAATGGCTCAATGCACTGTTCAAAGACTATTGGGGCTACAGACCCTTTATCACAATAAGCCATTTGAGCAAATTTCTGTCCTGACTTGCTTCCATCAAAATCGTTGAGAATGTTCCCTTTGATTTCCCCTAAGGACGAATTGAATGTCATTGATGGAATTTCAGGCTGGCCCTTGAAATCGTTAAAGTTCTCTGGGTAAAGAGGAACAGTAAACTCGATTCTGACCTTATTCCTATCGCCGATCACTTCCAGTTTACTCATATTCCCCATGAAGAATTCCGGTGACCACTTTGATATATCACCAAGTTGCGATTCAGGAATGTTTCGGTCGAAGGATACATATATTTTTCCGTCATCTTCTCCAATACCATCTGCATGGATGGCGCATATTCCAACACTTCGAAGGTCAACGTATTTGACGCAAAATCCTTTGTTCCCGAAGCAACCACATTAATAATATGTCTTCCTGGCTTTAGATCTAATGTTGGGACTGCCAAAGCACCATCCAAAAAGGAAAATGGATGTTCTTCTCCGTCGAGATAAACAGCGATCTGACCATCGAATTTTTGTCCCTCTGCGCTGATAAGAGATGCGCTGAATGTAATGTCAGTTTCCAATGTAGCCGAAAAATCTCTCCATCCTTCATCAAGCATTTCCGTGGGTCCTGTAAATTCCCAGTATAAATCGGGGGATTTAATTATAATTTCGTGGGGATCTTGTGATGTTAGTCTGGAATCATTATTCCATTCATCAGGCGATAAAGGGGAATTCCCCGCGGCATTACATCCGCAGATAACAATGGCTATTAGTGAAGCGGTTATTACAAACCAGGGGGATTTAAAGATTGGCACATTCAATTCCTCCTGAACTCAGCTTATTAATTTTAATTTAATTTGGAAAGCATGTTCTGTCAATAGTTTAAGCAGAAATTTATTATAAAAAATATGTAACAGAAGTTAAATGAAAAAGCGCCGGCATTGCTGCCGGCGGCTTTCCCTGATTCTTCCTTCCGACGCATCCGTGGGGCGTCGAACGTGGGAATTTAACGAGCGTATATAAGTGAGGCCAATTTGAATCGTTGGCAAAAAAAACAGGGACGGCCGTCTGATCTTAGACTTGTTCATAAGGGGCTCATCGGATCGTATAGATGGCTAGGAGATTTAACAGGCACTGCCGCCATCAGGACGACCGTCCCGGGATTCGGGAGTGATTCGATTTTTCTTTTTCAAGAATTTTCGAAAAACTACCCTCTCCCAATTCCTCAGCTGTACCCTCCTCAGGTCCTGACTCTAATTGTTTTCAAAGTTGTAAGCAGGGGAAGTCCGAAACACGCGTACCCACTCGCAGTTCAGTGCCGGACTCCTCCGGACAATAAACTTGCACAACCCATTCCAATTGATGAGGTCTGCCTCCAAACCCCTTATTTAATGCCCTTTATGGCCGTTTTTTATTCAGCCTTATTAAACCCGTTTAAATCCAGTTAAGATTTCATCACTTTAAGACAACTTGGGCATTTGGGTAATTATGTCCCTAATGGACAAAATTACTTCACTCCAGTTATTCATTATATATATCCGTTCGGAATAAAATCCGGGTTATGGAATCGTGATGGTGAAATTCGATCTCTGCTTTTTTCCCTGGCGTGGAAGCCTCTATCGCCATATTTCATTGTTTTACCGTCGATTATTTCCGTGCATCCGCATTTACGGTAAAAACTCTTTAAGTTTGATAGTGAATCAATTATCCCCTCAGGTCAATACTATGAACAGAGAGTGTTCTCTTGTTAGGGAGGATAATTACAAATGACAACATTCAAATCATTTTACTGGGGTTTCGTGGCTTTGCTTATTGCAAGTCTGTTTGCAGCAATTTCCTGTACTTCAAATACGACAAGTCCGATCACCCCTGCAGACGATCCTGGTGACGTCCTCGCCGTCGGAGATGGCGGAGGCGGTTCCGGATCAGATATCGGGCAGGAAGATATTTCCGGCCTCGTATCAGTTTACAATGACCTTAAAACAGCCGGAGGCGGCGCCACAATCGTTCCAGATAACGACTACGTTCTAATCGGCGCATTCGACCGCTGGACAAAAGAGCCTGTGAAAGGCCAGATCGTTATCGTTGAGGATGACGGGCAGTACACAGTCTTCTACGCGACAGGCGCGGTTCTCTTCGAAGCGCTCACATTCCCGATCACTGTTTTCTACACTTCGGTGGATGATTACGTCAGTACAACAGTAGTGGACACCAACGCCAACGTCATCGCACTTGGACTTCAGCATTATCGAACTTCAGAATCGGGAGCGCGGGTATTTAATTCTTATCTCGAAAGCCCCGATGGATCACTTTTCGGAACCGACCCATTCAAGGTATTCGACGTTCACACATGGGCGGTTGTAAGCAAATCAACCCACACGAACTATGAGTGGTACGTAAATCGCGCCCAGTCGGATTATCCGTACACCGCTTTGACGGCTCCGAATTCGCTCATTTACACAAATACAGACCAGCCTGCCGGCGGAGTCGGGTTCCTCTACGATTACGATGGACTCATAACTGATCCAACACCCCTTGGATTTTACGATCCTGCGGATTATGGATTCACCCCGATTGGTTACTATTACGAGAATTTCGGACCATTGAATCATGATTCGAAAACCTACTGGACAGAGTACGTTGATTACTCAACTTCATCTCTTCCTAATAATTACTCCGATGGAAACTGGACAATCGATCCCGGCATGCTCGCCTATGGCGGAGCACAGGTCAGGGTCGAGGCCGGTGGCGGAATCGGTAACTCATGGGAATTTGTTCCCTACGGACTTCCTGACTACGTTCAGGTGGACACGGATACCGGCGCATACAACGTAAGTGCCTACGATCCGCCATTTGCAGCGGACCGGGAATGCACCTATTCAACTATCAGATACGCTAATGGCTCTTCCGAGCTCAGGCTCACTGACTGGAATCCCGCCGGTGGAACCCTTCCCGATATCGATTTCAGTGTGCCTCCGGCATTCGATACAATCGATTTCAACCTTAATGGACTTTACGATATTTCGTGGTCAAACGACGCGACTGAAGGAATCCTGATCCTGAAGCTTATCCGTAATGGACAGAATTACCGCGAGATCATACTCCCGTCAGATCTGACTGAGCTTCCATCAGGTCTCCAGACCATCCCGGCGTTCCTGCAGCAGTTCGATCTGTATCCGGACGAGATTCGACTCGTGAGGATAGACTGTGCCGGAACAGGTATCGATAACTGGGATTATGCAACCTTCTGGACTTCCGCTGATTCATTCAGCCTCTCGGCTGCGGCTGGAACAGATCCGCTGCCCCCTGCACCATAGACTTACCCCAGAAATGGTTTTGAAATATATCGACACGCCCCGGAGCAATCCGGGGCGGTTTATTTTATGATTTTGATTTACCGAAAAATTGTCAGATCTTCCTCGAGCGTTTTTTGAAATCGTCGGGGGTCTCGTTTGATAACATGCTGCGCTCCACATTGCTCATTTTTCCCCGTTTCGGTTCAACCAATTCTTCACTTTCAGCTTCAGCCTTGGCTTTCTCGATTTCGGCCGACATTACAACTTTCGAAATCACATCCGCACCCGTCACCGGATTTCCTTTAAGAATCTCTTCGTACATGGCAAGTTGAGGCGGAAGTTTGCCCTGGTCTGTTTCACCTGTTTGATTATTTGATTCGGGATTAAGGTTTACAAGAGAATGTGACGCGGCCTGCATCGCAGGGAACAGCATTGTTGGCTTCGGTGGAGCCGCCTGCGGAAGTTCTTTCCGTTTATCCTGTTCTTCCTGAAGTTTTTTAACCCGTTCGGCCTGATTTTTCTCTTTTTCGCGCAGAACCATCTCCTTGAGCTCCTCCCGGCTCATGTAAGGCATCTGCAAGATCGGATCTTCGACCTTCTCCCCGTAGCTTTTTCGCCTGGTTTTTCGTTCGACCATACCTTTCCGCTGGTAATAATGGACAAGCAGCAACAGGATCACGATCATTCCGACCGAAAATACACCGATCGCGATATTGTTAGCTTCCGACAGTCCGCCAGCGGGGTCATTGTTCGGCACAGCCTGTAGAATTAAAAAATGCAGACTCATTAATCCACGGTCTCCTGGTGCGAGTTGGTCTGAGCCTCATCTCCATCCGGTCCGTTTTTTATTGCTTCCCCATTTCCGCCCGATTTAATTCGCTTTGCCAGTCTTTCCTTCGCAATGGCGTTCATCTCATGCTTCAACATTTCGGGATCCATCTGTTCCCTGTCGCGGCTGATCTGCTTCAGATGCCATGTCCGCGCGCCGATCCAGATTAAAGCTAGAACAATTACCGGTATCGTTATGTAAAGCCCCTGGAGTAAAACTTCCAACAGTCGCTTCGTTCGATCTAAATCATCACCCATCGGATGCTGTCACCTTGTCCTTAGTTTCCTCCTCCAGGCTGGCCTCACCATCGCCTGCTCCAATCAAGCCAACTTCCTCGTCTTCCGGCTCGGCGTTAAGATCCCTCAAAGTACCTTCCACCATCCGGTCGGTGAACAAAATCCCGTCCAGATGGTCGAGTTCGTGCTGCACGCACCGAGCTTCGAGCCCTTCAACCTTTTTCGTGTACTTATTCATCTCGATATCGTACGCTTCGAATGTCACGCTGTACGCACGCTCAACTTTCGCCGCATATCCTTCCTTGGAGAGACATCCCTCTTCATCGATATGCGATCCTTCCCTTTCAATTATCTTAGGGTTGATGCAAACGACATATTCGCCCGTATATTCAGCGTATGCTTCTTCCTCTTCTTCCTCTTCTTCGTCTTCTTCTTCATCATCATCTTCTTCAGACGCTTCAATACCGGCTGACTCTCCATCGCCCGACGCAATTACTTCCGCTTTGTCGGGTATTTCTTTAAGTTCCCCATCTTCCGGCATCTCACCTTCATCGGTTTCACAGGACTCGTATTTCTGAATCCTGCGGCGCGGGATTTCATAGATAAACATGCGCTTGGCTACCCCGACCTGTATCGCGGCAAGCCCGATTCCGGAGTGTTCAACCATCGTCTCGTACATATTGGATACGAACTCACGGAAATCTCCGTCTATATACTTGATCTTCCTGCTGGTCTTCCGTAGCAGCGGGTTGGTATCCGGTATAATTGTAAGTAATGCCATATAATTTCCTGTTCATTTTGTCAGCCTATCTATTATACAACATCGTTATTTAAATTCGGCGAAATAACGGTTATTCTCCGGAGCTGGCAGGATCGTGGTCATATGAATTTTTATTTGTTTCATAAATTCTAATGCCATATAATGCCCCTTCCTTGGATTTTGAACTATGCTGCGCAATATAGCCGATTACTCTATTGACCGGCCGGTATTCATCGCCGTCCTCCTGATAATAGCGTTGATCGCTGGCGGCTACGCTTACACGAAAATTCCGGTAGAGGCTGTCCCGGAAATTGTCATCCCTGTTGTCCTTATAATGACGCCATGGCAGGGAGTCAGCCCGTCTGAGGTCGAGGAGCAAATCACAAAGCCACTTGAAGAGGGGATGGAGGAACTTGATGATGTCGATAGTATTACTTCTATATCCTCCGAGGGATTATCCACAGTTGTGGTGCAATTCGTGGCGGGAACGAATCTTGACGATGCGATCGACAATATCCAGGAAAAAGTAAACGAACTTCAGTCTGAAATCCCTGAAGAAGCCGACGACACGGTGGTTCAGGACCTGAATTTCGCAGACATCCCCATACTTGAACTGGGACTTTCATCCGACCTCGATCCCCAGGAATTTCGGGACCTTGCTGAAGATCTGGCGGATCAAATTGAATCTATCGACGGGATCTCGAACGCGTTTATTGTAGGGGCGGTAACGGAAGAAGTAAGTGTTTCTGTCGACCCGTTACGCCTGAGCGCGCTCGGACTGTCATTCGACGATATCACCAATGCACTTCGCCAGGAAAATCTGAATGTTCCCGTCGGCCATCTCTCACCCGGAGAAGGAAGATGGCTGGTGCGCGCCCAGGGGAAATTCGACAATCTCGATACGATTCGAAATCTCCCCCTCAGAGCGTCTTCAGAAGGAATACTTCGCCTGTCGGATGTAGCCGATGTATCGCTCGATCCCGAAGAGCGTGAAACATACTCACGCCTGGATGGACGAGAATCCGTGGGGATCTACATCCAGAAAAAACAGGGCACAAATACAGTTCAGCTCGCGGATGAGGTGTTTGATCTCCTGGACACGTGGCAGCCGACATTCGACGATAAGGGGATAGAAGTCGTCAAGGTCAGCGATATGTCGAAGTTTATCCGTGACAGATTCGTGACCATGACAAGCAACGCCCGCTATGGATTCCTGCTTGTACTGGCAATTCTCTGGTTTTTTGTAGGCTTCCGGAACGCGTTGATCGTAGCACTGGCGATTCCGTTCACGCTGATCCTGACGTTCGGATTGATGTACTTGTTCGGAATTACGCTGTCCGATACATCTACCTTTGCGATCATCATAGTTCTCGGAATGCTGGTGGATGAAGATATCATCGTTGTAGAAAACACATACCGCCACATGCAGCTCGGCAAGTCGAGGCTCGAGGCCGCGCGTATCGGGATTCATGAGGTCGGAACACCAATACTGACCGCGATTTTAACGACCCTTGCAGCGTTTTTGCCGCTCATGCTGATGTCCGGCATTATGGGCGAATTCATGAAATTCGTACCGATGACGGTAAGTTTCGCCCTTGCATGTGCTTTCATCCTTTCGCACACCGTCCTTCCGGTAGTCACCAGTTATTTTGTCAGGGTCAAAAAATCTGATATTGCCCATGCAGAATCACTCCGGGAGATGCAGGAAAGCAGCAATAATGGTAATAAAATCAGCGAGCATTACCTGTTCCTGCCGGGGCTTCTTCGTCGATACGAAAGATTACTGAAATGGACGCTTTCGAAATCAACCCTGGGAAGTATCAAAATCCCGAATCACTCTATTCTTGCGGCAATCTGCTGGACCTTGCTGCTTGCAGCGATAGGGACGATATTAATGATGGATAAAACGCTGTTTGGCGAATATCCACTCCCCCAGTTCAACATAAATGTGACAACGCCTGAGGGGACCGACCTCGATGCAACCGACCGGATAAGCAGGAGGTTAGAAGGATGGCTCGCCGACCATCCCGATGTCGATCATTACCTGGTCGCGGTTGGCAGCGATACCGGAGGAGATACATTCAATTTTCTGACATTCGCTAATCCGACAGTCTCGAATTTTTCGGTTCAGTTGAATGAAAGAGACGATGAGAAAAATGCGGACCTGGTCGACCGGGTAATGGATGAACTCAGGGAATTATCCTCGAATGTTGCGGGAGCTGAAATAGAATACAGCGACGTCAATATGGGTCCTCCGGTTGGCGACCCGTTTTTCATAAGAATTCAGGGCGACGATATGGAACAGCTTCATGATGTGGCTCTCTATTTTGAGGATGTCCTTGAATCGATCAATGAAGATTTTGAGGCGGATGGCAAAGGCCGACCGATCAAGCAGATAAGTAACACCTATCCCGATCCGGTCTACGAATTGAAAGTCCTTGTGGACCGTGAGCGCGCTGAAAGGCTTGGGTTGAGCACATCGCAGGTAGCGGGCGCGATGCATACAGCCATCGCCGGACTGGAAACTTCCGAATTTACGATCCTAGGCGAAGATCGAACCGCTGATGTAATTGTCAGGCTCCCCGAATCCGGGCGGCAGGGATTCGAGGATATTCAGAATCTCTCTTTCCGTTCACCGATAAACGGAAGCCTGATCCCGTTCACATCGGTAGCTGATATTCACATGTCGCAAGGTTATTCATCGTTCCGGCGCCTCGATGGCCAGCGGTCAGTACGAGTAAGGATGGACCTGAAGGGGGTCAGCCCGTACGAGGTCGCCCTGAAACTGGATGAAATGGTTAAGCCGGGCGATTCAAACATTCCACCTGGCTATTCGTGGAGTATCGGCGGCGACAACGAGGAAATGGAGGAGTCGTTTGCCTCGCTGGGCATCGCCTTGATTGTCGCAGTCCTGCTTATTTACGTGATTCTTGTCTGGCAGTTCAATTCAGCTTTCCAGCCGATCGCGATAATGTCGAGTATTCCATTCGCGATTGTCGGGATCGTTATTGGCCTGCTTCTTACGAATCAGCCGTTCGGATTGCTCCCGTTTATGGCACTTGTTGCCTTGTCCGGGATCGTTGTCAACGATGCAATCGTGCTGATTACCTATATTAACCAGTTGAGAAGAGAGGGAATGGAAAAAGTCGAAGCGATAATCAGGGCTGGCATCACGAGACTGCGTCCCATTATCATGACGAGTGTCACCACATCCCTGGGAATTCTTCCAATGACATTGGGATGGGGTTCATCGCGATCCGAATCCGGCTTATGGACATCATTCGGGATATCCATGATATTCGGATTGTTGACCGCAACACTCCTGATATTGATTGTTATTCCCACAGTTTATTATATTGTTACCGGATGGGAAGAGGCTCTGGC
>DASWIV010000051.1:0-3849 GCA_036397475.1 bacterium | reverse complement strand
TTATACGGCGGTGATCAGTGTCACCGACGATGGCATCGGCATCGGTGAAGACAACATCGCTAAAATTTTTGATAAGAATTTCCAGGAAAATTCAAAACAGGACACTCCTCGATCCGGACAGGGCATGGGGCTGTATATCGCGAAAAATTTAGTTGAAAGTATGAACGGATCGATCAGCGTCATCAGCCGCAAAGGCGAGGGAAGCACATTCTCCATCGCTCTGCCTGCAGCGGTCAGGAACAATACCCTCCCATCGGAAAAATAAAAAACTGCTCCCCGTTTCCGGGGAGCTTATCCCTTAAAGGGCGTTCTCCATAAATCTGCAAATTTATTCCCGATCTACTCAGCCGAATCTATCTGGTACGCCACTCCGTCATAAACCACAATCACCTGTTCGCCAACCGACAGGTAATCCGCCAAGTCGGGGATATCGGCAATCAGTTCGAAGTACTCATCGCTCAGATAAATGATCTGAATAGGCGTGTAATCGTCTTCGTTGTATTCCGAGTCGACATAGTAACCTTCTTCATTCAGGTAGAAGGTCTTCTCCCCGGCGTAAACGACCGCATCCTTAAGCTCTTCGGGACGGTCCATCTCACCGGCTTCTTCCATTGCCTGGAGTTCTGTGGATGTTGACCTGTTTTCCATGGTTCCCGCACCGAAACCTCCAATGTTTGCGGGAGGCCTGAAGGCTTCCGGTCCCATAGGCATCGGCATTTCGTCTTCTGTTACAAGCATGCTCGTATATGGTGTGATAATCCCATACCTCTGTGCGAGTTTAGTTATCTCATCGACAACTTCCTGGTTTTCACCGTAAAGGCGAACCTGGTTCAGTAAATATCCAACCCTGCGTGTAGCCCAGTGTCTCGGGATATAATCGTTATCCCTCTGATAATTCAACCGGACTGGCCAGTCGTAAGTCATCCGTTCATCGCCGACATAGCCGGTGAGTCGAATATTGGCGTTGCCTTCGCCGTTATATCGTCCGGTCAGGATCAACTGGCTTCCGAGGAATAAATCGGGAAGCGAGTTCGGAAGCATGTCATAGACATGCGTGCCGTCAATCATAATTTCGATATCCGTCATCACCGGCGATTTGATCTTCGCGTAGAAATCGGATAGCGGCTGTTCAAGATCCTCATAAGGACCGACGTTCGCAGTATATCCGCCGTTCTCCTTCGACAACCTGTCGATGAACGGGTAATCGACATCGTCGCCCACTCCGAAACAGAAAATCCTTCCATTGTTCGCTTCGTTCATCGCGTTTGCATTTTCGACGAGCATTGCCGTGTTTGTGTTTCCGACAGTGGGAAGCCCGTCCGTCAGGAAAATTATGTACATCGGACGTCCCGGTCCCGGAGTCAGTTTGCACGCTTCGCTCAATGCGCCTTCAATAAATGTGCTCCCGCCCGACTGGATTCCTTGTATATAGTCCCGGACATCGCTGATATTGCCCGGAGACGCTTCACGCCACCCATCGAAGTACGGGTAAACATCGGTCGCAAAAGTGATCAGGCTGAACCTGTCGTTTGAATTCAGATTCCCGAAAATGTAATCGAGTGCGTCCTTAGCCTGCTCTATTTTGTTTCCGGACATCGATCCCGACGTATCCAGTACACAGACAAAATCCTTCGGTACTATCTCAAGATTAGATTCGTTGTATTCCGGTGCTATCATCGCGAGGAAATATCCCTCATTGTCGCCGGTCGAGTAATTCAGCATGTTGAGCCCGATAGCGCCATCCGGACGGCTGACGTACAACACGAAATCCCCATCGGGAGAATGAGATCCCTTCTCGAATCCGATACTTGCCCGGTTCGGTCCGTCACGACGCACATCGATATCGTGCGTAGGCGAGTAAATGGTCCCGAGGGTATCGGGAGAATCAATTCTGGCGGTGATAGCCAGGTTTTCTATTCTGTCGATTGAGTAACCGTCAAGTTTAAGGGGAAAAGTCATCCTGATTAGCCCGGCATCGATGGGTAACAGCCAGTCATATTCAATATCGACCTGCTTTGTTCCCATCGCGGGGATTGGGTAGACCCGTGCCTGGATCAGGCCTTCTCCCATGTATTCAAGCAGGCCGGGATCGCGCATCTGCGATACGATCTGCTCGTAGATCTGACGGGCGTCATTGGCGGGAAGTGTTTCCGCTGTCAGGAGGCGGCCATCCCACCAGAGATTAAAATCGGAAATATCGGCGTCGGTCGGAAGAGGGAACATGTAAATCCCTTCCAGATCGATTCCGGTGTTATTTCTGAAAATCTGTGTGATTTTCACGTGAGCGAACTGATCGTCGAGATTGATCTCGATCGACTCGTTCTGAAGTGTTATAGGTTCCTGTGCCCCCCATGGATCGGGACGCCACGGCTCAATTATATCAGGGTCGATTACGATTCCCTGCGCAAATGCAGGGACCGAAATTCCCAGGAAAATAGCGATAGAGACAATACTGGATACTGCCAGTCGGGTATTCATTGATTGAATTACCTCCTTGAGGTTTTCCCAGTTAGTATTAAGGTGATGGTTCCCAAATTCCAGACCTTTAACGCGATATCAGAATGCCACGTATTTGGATGATTGTCGAACGGGAAAGGTTCGAAAAATCGGGGTGCACATTATCGGTCCCACTTGCAAACACAGGGAGCCTGCCGAAATGAGTTCAAATTTATCCTGCAACTTGAATTACGAAGGTGTTTGCCGGTGCCTTCTCCTGATCCTCAATTCAAATCGAATACCTGCAATGCGCGTGGGACAATGAAATCATAGTAATACCCGGCGAGAATGAAAATATCCCTGGTAGGGGCATTATATTCATCCCCGAACAGGGTGGATTCGGGTCCGGCGCCGCCCACGATGCGTCGATCGTATAGCCGTAAACAACTACAGGTGTGGGATTCAACGGGAATTTTATTATGTACCGGCGTGTATTTGAGCTGCCGGCTGAGAAAATTCCACGCCCGGTATCGTCATCGAGCGCCATATTCTGCGCTTCAGTGACGGACGAGTTTGGATTCAGGCTGTCCGCGAAGAACCTGTAATATTTTAAATTATATCCCCATGAATATTTCTCCCGGGCAACGTTGAAGATTTAGATTCCTCGTGACGATATAATGCGGACAAATGAATAACTCACTGACCATCACACCTCTTGGTACCGCCGGATGGGTGCCGTCAAATGGGATGGAAACAACCTGCTACATTTTTCCCTGGGGGAATACACTTTATATCATCGACGCCGGCACGGGCTTCAGGAGAATCGCCGACTTGAAAGGGTCTCTTTTGAAAAGAGACTGGGACAGTTATGATCAGGTCACTGTCCTTCTTACGCACTATCATCTCGATCACATTATGGGACTTTTCTGGATGCGCAGGATTGCGGGCGACAAACCTGTGAGAATATATGGACCCGGAGTTGAGGTTTACGATAAATCGGCGGAATCGATAATCGGTGAGATTTTCAGGTCGCCGCAGTCGCCCCATCCGTTTACCGGACTTCACCCGGATGTCCAGGTCTATGATTTTCCAATGAGCGGACATGTGTTCGATGGACTGGCCATTTCATCGAAGATCAACCGCAGGCATTCGGACCCGTCGATCGCATACAGATTTAACGACCTGTTCGCGTTCGTAACCGACACCCCTCCCGAGCAGGAGACGATCGATTTTGTGTCCGGAGTACACACAATGCTGCACGAGTCCTGGGAATCGTCTCTGGATAAATTCGAATCGCCCGACGACCCGATAGAGAAACACATTAATTTCGCTCACACCACTGAAATCGGAGCCGGATTGATAGCCAGGGGCGCGGGGGTGGAGAACCTGTACCTGATCCACCATAATCCGGCG
>DASWIV010000050.1:0-8410 GCA_036397475.1 bacterium | reverse complement strand
TGATGACTGCGATCGCGGTCAATGTAAAGCGCATGGTTACTATGCTTACGGGACGCCCGAGGTGGGTGATGACGTAGGAGTACTGTGCCCGACGTGTGTCTGAAAGCGAGTTTTGCAACAGAAACGAGTTGAAATTGAGTTGAAAATAACGAATTGAAGGGTTAATTAACGAAAAAACGGGGCGGTTCCATGGTAAAATTCACCCGGCGGAATACGTCACCCGAAAAACCGACTTCCGCAACGGTCTCTATTAATGAAAAAATACGCTCTATTATCCTTAATATTGGCAGTATTGTTTTTCCTTGTTATCGGCTGCTCAGGCGACAATAAAGATCCTGTCAATCAGACTATTGAGCCTTATCCTGATAATACTCTCCAAATTTCATCAGGACATTATCTGTTCGGTTACAATCTCCTGCAGTGCGATACAGAGAATGGATCAATTGATGTCATCCCAGTCAGGTCAACCGACTTTCATTTGAATGTCACTGGCATATTAAACGCGACAATGGGAGTATCGGCATCCATTGTTCCGGGTGAATCAGATCCTCCAAACGCTCTGTTTGTTCTCGATATAACTCTCACCCACCCCTTGTCCGCGCAAAAATTTTCAGGGTTCGATATCACGGGAATCCTTATCACCCCAGGATCGCTGAATGTCGGGCCGCTGGTTTTTGCCAACGCAGATGAAACAAGATTACTGAACGCAGATGGGTATTCGCGATGGTGGAACCCCACTGAATTCACCCAGCCCGGAATGTTCGGCTACACCAAGGGAAATTTATCGCCATTCCCCGCATCGTCCCTGACCGCTACTGTAAATCCTTACAAATATTTCGCCGACGCTTTATCCGCCGAGAGCACAATGTCCCCTGTCCAGAACGCGCCTCTCGACGCAGACAACGGACGCGGGTTATTTTCAGCCGGCGCCGTTAATACCCGCCGCTACCAAATCAGGTTTGAATCCGACCCTGGTCCGAAAGTTGTTTTCGGCTACGCCATAAACGCATCATGGTCGCAGCCAGATCCAAATCCACCGGTGGAAATCCCCGACGATTTCCCGATCGAGGCGAATCAGCCTGAGGCATACAACATTGCCGTCGCCGCGAAAACGAGTACTCTTTTTTATGACAGCGAATCCGGCACGGGCGGCGGTGTGCTCAGGATACAGGCTAATGTCCACGACTGGCAGGGCCAGATGGCAGGGAATATTAAAGACCAGGTTGATCTTGTACGATTTTTTTCACCCGACCTTTTTGATTCAGGCATAAATGCGTCATTCACCGAGGAGCAGCCAACGAAGGCGATTTACAATATTGATTTGTCCGGAACCGCGGTGCCTGAAAAAGCAGGAGAAACGCTAATTATGGTCAGGGCCGGGTCAGCTGGCGGACCTGAATACAACCAGGGATTTGGACCGGCTCCCGATTCACCGGTTTCAGCGTGGAATGTCCTGATGCTTGATATCCCCGATCCGGACTGCGGTCCCGACGCGAATAACGCATTCGACGAAGCAATTACATTCGATCTGAACACTCCGATTTCCGACCGGATATGCGCTCCAACCGATTACAGGGATTTTTATAAATTCAGTTTCCCACTCGGCCAGAAACTGACAGGTGACCTGATTCTTCATATCGATACAACACCGACCACCTTCGGAATTTACAATTCGGACCAGGAACTTATTTCGGAAATTATGGCGTCAGGCGGGTTAGCGACACTCGATCTCGATTCCCTGAATCTGCTTCCAGATGAATATTACCTTCGAATCCTTACTCAAAGTAACGAGGAAGCGGTAATTTACCTGATGGAGTTTGTCGGCGAAATGATTATTGTTGAACCGTCAAACGCGATAGAAGTTACCCCGCAGGAATGGAAATTCGACCCGTTTTTTATTCAGAAGGAAGGCAATTACGAATACGCGGTTGGATTGAACGGGATCTGGGTCATGGACGCTGCCGATGAACTGCATCCGGAAATTCTCTATTATTATAAGACGCGATCAGTAAGGGGCGCTGCGATGTCATGGCCTCACCTGTTCCTAATACGGTCTACAATGGTTGGGAATGAAGTTGATCACTATGATTTCACCAATCCAGCTGATCCCGTCATTAATAAAAACATTATTGCAGCCGCAACCAATTATACGAAGATACTCTCCGACTCCAGCAGGATTTATATTTTCTTATACGCAACTCCGGATAGCCTGCTAAGGATCTACGATTATTCGGGAGATCCTTCGAGCCCGACATTTCTTGCGGATTACGTCGTGCCGGAAATTGTAGAGCATGCTTACCTCAGAGACCCGGAAACAGCAAACGCTGAAATAATTACTCATTACCATCACATTATAAATGCGATCGCTGTCGATGATCCGTTGTCAATTTCAGACTATGCAACCGTATTAATAGACCATGTGATCCGAAATATCGATATCAGGGATAACTATATTTATGTTACCGCTCTGAAAATACTCGGGGATCCCATGCTTTACGTATACGAACACCTGCCGGGCGGTTTTATCTCTCTGAAGGGTTCGGTTGTACTGCCCGATGACAGTACGGCCCTGAAAGTGGTTGGGGATTTCGCGTACGCGTCGGTTGAATTTTCCCATGACATAATGGTGGTCAATGTTTCGAATCCCTCATCGCCGGCATATGCAGGAACCATTCCCACCGAATTCAATATTCAGAACCTCAGCAATGAAGGCGACGTGCTCTACGCTCACTGCGTGAACAAGGCCTTTGAGAGCTATGATTTAACGGATCCTGAATCTCCCGCGCTTGCAGATTCAATACGCTGCATGACAAACCCGAAAGACCTGGCGATTGAAGGTGACTACCTGTATGTAATAGTGAATGGTAATTTTTCGTACACGATAACTTCTGTCGATATTCATGACCCCGGGAATCCAGAAATACTTGATTCGATAGATGCAGGCATATTTCAGTTCTACATCAAGGTACATAACGGTATCATCGCGACATCCGGAGGATTTCAGAAAGCAAGATTCTTTTCAGCCGAAGATCCATCGAACCTGGTTTCCATATTCTCTGAACCACTGCCTGAAACTGCCAATGATATCGTGCTTACAGATGAGGCGGCTTATTTTGCCGTTTACGATAATCAGCTTGGTTTGTACGATATATCGTCCTGGCCCGCTGTCACTCCACATGGCGATTACGTGCTGGAAAGCCATATGGTCGATATCCTGGCAAATGGCGATTTTCTCTTCGGTTCGGATGACCACGGGGAAGTCGATATTTACTCGATTATCAGTCCAACCAGTCCCGCCAAAGTTAATTCTTATGTGCCGGTAAAATTTGCAAACAGGGTGACGTCAGTTAATGGATACCTTTATATCGCGGCCAGTGACACGCTTGAGGTCGCGGATTTATCAGACCCTTCTGATCCTTTATTTGTTGCACTGGAAGGATTGAGTTACTCGACTTACAGGGATATTGTCTCGGACGGGCAGTATCTGTATGCAGCTCCGGGTACAGACTCGCTTCCGGTAATTGTGATAAACGCCTGGCCCCCGGACGATCCACAGGAATTATATAATTTGTATCCTGTGGAGAGGTCGGATCTCATTAGCACAATCGCAATTAAAGATAATTACTTCATCGAGTCCACCCTGATGGAAGGCGTACGAATCTGGAAACTATATTGAGATCAGTTGATTTGAGTTAGATAATCACCGATTGATATAGATTTACAGGCAAAAAAATCCGTACCAGGGGTACGGACTGAATTTTCTTATCTTAATTTTTCCTATTCAGATGCTTCGTCACCCGACGCTGTCGCATGGGCAAGCTGCTCGAAATAATACCGCACCATATCCTCGTAAGTCCTCGGAATTTCCTGGTCCTCAACAGCGTCCATCAGCGAATCCACATCGCTCGGCTGCAGTTCAAAATAAGGCACGTAGCTTGTTTCGCCAGTCTCCGGATCGGCTTTCTGGATAAATACATAACTCCCGCCATCGTCGCTGAATTCACCGCTGACAAAGGTATCGAAGCTTTGATTCTGGTCGTAGCGAGGCTTGTATATCTGCTCGAACGGACGCTCGCTTGTGTTCTGCTCGTCCGGATCGAGCGAAGGGTCGTTCTGGTTCCCCTGGCTCACCGGGGAAGGTCCGACAGCATATGATGAAGTTCCTACCCCCCACGAATTTCCCGCACGTCCATTCTGGCTCGACTGCCCGCCGTTCTGCGAGTTATTCCCGCCCTGGCACATTCCGCTGCGGCACTGGCTCATTTTCAAACGCGCACGGCTTAAACACTGGCTTGCGTTCATCTGGTTGCTTAATTTCTGGATCGAATTCGCAAGCGACCTCATCGAGTCTCCTGCCTGCTGGGATTGTCCCATTCCATTGTTCCCCATATTTCCGGGCATCTTGCACATTCCCATCATGCTCTGCAGGCCTGACTGACCCTGCTGCCCCTGCCCGTTCTGGCCTTGCTGGCCCTGTTGTCCGGAACCCGGATTCTGGCATTGGGTCTTGTTACCCATCTGATCCTGCGACGCGCCGTTCTGTTCCAGCTGGCGACGCACCTCATCGAGTTGCTGTCTCGCATCCTGATTGTTCGACAGACTGCACTGTCCCTGCTGTATATTTTCACTCAGCTGATCAGCGACACCCTGGCACTGTGACGATAACTGTTCGCGCTGCTCCGGGCTCATCTGGTTCATCGATTCCGCCAGTTTCTGAAGCCTTTGTGCTTCCTGGATCAGTTCTTTCGCCGTTTGTTCATGGTTCTGAAGCTGGTCGGCGAGCTCCTGCAGCCGGTCGCTCGCTTCATTGATCGATTCCTGCGTTAACGAGCCATTCTGCATCTGCTGCTGTAACTGCGACCCGATGTTCTGGCACGATGACGCCGCCTGCTGACGCTGCTCCGGCGAAAGCGATTCCATCTGATTCGCAAGTTCCTCGAGCTGCCGGGCTTGCTCGACCAATTGTTCCGCCTGCTCTTCGAGAGTCGGCTGCAAATATTCCTGCAGCATCTGTGCAACTTCGTTGAGGCGCCGCTGCGCTTCGGTGATTTTGTTCCAGTCGAGTGAACCTTCCCGCATAGCATCCTGAAGGTCCTGCATCACATCGTCCATCGTATCGAGGGCCGCTTCCTTCACATCTTCCGGAATTCGATCGCTGCGCTCGACATCGTCCATCGCCTGCTGGATAGCATCGATCAATTCACGCGCGAAATCTTCAGGATCACCCTGATCCTGGCTCTGATTCTCCCCTCCCTGTTCACCGCTGGCCTCGTTCATCGCGTTCGCCGCTTCCTGAAGCGCCTGTCGCATCGACTGCATGTCCGGATTATTTCCAAGAGACTCAGCCGCCTGGTTCAGCTTGTCCGCGATGTCATTAAAATTTGACAGGGGTACCCGTCCCTGCTCGAGGTTCTGCGCGAGCTGGTCGAGCGACCTTCTCGCAGCTTCATTATCCCCTTCGCGCAACGCGTCGCTTAATTCCGAAAGCTCTTCGCTTCCTGCAAGGTCGGCAGCCATGCGTCCAAGCTGCTCCATTAGTTCATCAAGTCCCTGCTCATTTTCCAGGTTTTCAATTTTCTGCTCTATTTCAGCCAGCCTTTCAAGTGCTTCACGACGTGTTACGTTTCCGAATTCCATATCCTCCGCGAGCTCCTTGAGCTCTGCAGCCAATTCCTTGGCTTCCTCGGAAATCTCCTCAGGCGCTGACGTCTCCAGTTCGAGAGCGATTTCCCTTACCCGCTCAGCCTCCTGCTGGACCTGCTGGAGTTCTTCCTTTTCTTCGGGCGACGCGACAGCGTATTTCCAGGTCGGGACAAAATTCAATCCCACCGTAACCACTATAAAAATCAGCGCCCAGACCAGTTCACGCGGCAGCCTGAACGGAAAATCCCGGATGGGATTTATCTTCTTCGCAAAATTATTCGCGTCTTCCAGTAGCGGCGGAACCAGCGGATGCGTTTCAGCCTGGTCTTCAAATTCCAGTGCTGAGGATATTCTTTCCTTCAATCCAAGATGGACATCGCACGCTACCGCGGCGTCAAAAACCGTGACCCTTTTCAAAAGCGCGTAGATTGCCCCGAGGCCTGTCCCTCCGATCAGGATCAACGCGCAGGTTCTGATGATGTCGATGTTCAAATTGGCGAATTTCCCCACTGCCATGAGAAGGGCGCACACGATCGCGGCTATTGCAAGCCCCCGTGCTGCATTTGAAATCACCAGCCCGGTATAGAGTCTTGCGCGTACGTATGAAATTTTTCTTTTCATGGTTAGTCCTAATTATACCATCCATTCCATTAAATGAATGTAAACCCCCGAAAATTAGACACCATCCGCCACAAAATGGTTGCGCCGGCGCTTTGACGCTTCGTGCCAGATACATTGGATCCTCCTTTTGCCTTGTGAATTCCGCTCAGCCCCGTTATCATAAGGGTTGCAATGCCAGTCTACGTTTACGAACATACCGACAAACCACCAAAAGGCTGCGGGAAAGAATTCGAGTTATACCAGGAATTCGGCTCGAAACACCTTAAAAAATGCCCTGTCTGCAAAGGAAAGGTCCAGCGCATTATAGTAAGCGCGAATTTTTCCATCGACCGCCTCGCGCATACCGAACTTCAGCAGAAAGGCTTCACGAAACTTGTCCGGCGGGATAAGGGAACCTACGAGATCGAAGGCGCCGCCAAGGACATGAAAAAAGACTAATCCCCCGGCCTCATTAACAAAAAATAAAAAAAAGGACCCCGTAAAGGAGTCCTTTTTTATTTATTAAATTAATTTGATGTCACCATTCGCCGATTGGCGGTAGCCATATGTTGTATGTCGCTGTTCCCAGCATCGGGAAGAACACCAGGCATCGGTCTGAAGAGCTCCCGAGATTACTCAGTGCCATACATGAGAATGGACTTCCAAGACCCGTTGCGTTTAGGATCTTACCCCACGCGTCGAGCCGTACAAGCTTTGCGCTTCCACTTTCAGTATTAGCGAAAACGAGTATGCGGCACGCTCCTGTCTCATCGCCATCGACATGATCCACGATAATATCTCCGCCGATGACCTTTCTCAGTCCCGGAACTTCTGTCCCCAGTACTGCCTGGCCCATAACGTTGGATATCGAAAATTCATCGAGTCTTTCAACCGTGTTCCCATTGATGTCGAACACTTCGATCGACCCGTTATTCGCCCTGTGGAAAACCATGACATAGCCATAATACCCATTCACGGCAACCCCGAACACCTGCGGATTCAACCCCAGCAGATCGCCAAGGTCAACCGTCGATGCGGGATCTGGTACATATTCGAAATTGGTTTCTCCCGAGACATACGCCATCCTCTGCAGGAATATTCCCTGCGAGCCACGGTGCCCGACAAACCATATATCGCCATTGACGGGATTTGTTGTCATGGCAACAGGTTCGTTCCTGCCGGCTTCGCCGCCGCCAAGATCGTATTCCCTGAGCTGGGTACCTGCAGCGTTGTAGACGAGCAGGTTATCGGCATCAGCATCGGTTACCACCAGTAGATGCCCATTGTATTCATTAGTCTGCATGACCAGGGCGTTCCCGGCAAGGCTTCCCTGTCTCTGGAACAAGGTTGTCGTCGAAACCGCCCCGCCGGTCGGTGGGATCTGGGCTACCTGGATCAATTCATTTCCGCCGAGGATTCCACCATCGAAGAACAGCGCGCCCGCGCCGCCGGTGATGGCGGGAAGGAAGGATGCGTCGAGATGCATCGCGCCGGGCGATCCATTCAGGCTGAACGATCCGCCGTATACGTCCGGGATCGCTGTCATTCCATTGCAGAATGGGGGAGGTATCTCGGTGACCTCCAGTGTCTCCAGCATATACGACGCGAGTGGAGTGTCCGGAAGATAAAATTCATCTTCATCCGAAGTGGTCACCGAAATTAATATGGGAACATCTCCGGGAGTTTTTTTCTTTATGTTTGGGAGAATGACTTCGTAATAAAAACTTTCATTAGATCCATTGCCTGTCCACGAATGCGCGACTCCGTCGAATAGATCCGGAGCCTCTACGTTGAAATTCTCGTGGCCGACCCATGCGTTTCCCTGCCAGTCCTCGACCAGCACAGACAACGCAATCGCTCCGCCTGCCCAGATGCCTAGGGACGAATTAAGGCCACCTGTTGAACCCGTAACCTGGACATTGAATGGCTCGATAGAATTCGCCGTTAACTGGAAGCTTTCCGGTATTTCTTTCGGTTCACCATTGGTGTCAAGTTTCTTGGTTGGTTCCCCCCAGCTTGCTCCGACAGCATATCCGAAGATCTGCGGACCCGGCCTGAAGCTGCAGTGATATACCCTTCCGATCTCCGATCCGGCTTTGAACGGACGCCTGTACGGGCTGTCTGTCCAGTACGCCCTGAAAGGATTCACCTGGGTTTCAATCTGTTC
>DASWIV010000049.1:0-6486 GCA_036397475.1 bacterium | reverse complement strand
GATCGGGGAGGGCAATCGCTTCCTCGAAACTTTCCTTCCGGAATACAACGCGAAATTCAGGAAGCAGGCATCGTCGCGGACCAACGCTCACCGAAGGCTCGGACGCGAGTTCGATCTCGCGCATATCATGAGCGAGCGCACCGTGCGGACAGTCGGGAACGACTACACCGTCAGGTGGAAAAACCGGATCTTCCAGATCGACAAGCCCGTGCGTCCTGGTTTAAGAGGCGGCAAGGTGGAGGTTGCTGTCCACCTGGACGGCACATTGCACCTGACTTACAAAGGCAAAGAAGTTGTCTGGCACGAATTAGAGTTAATGTATAAATCCATTCAACGCCATACTACCCCTCGGGGTAGTATGAGTAAGAAACCTTCCAAACCAAGCGTCCCCCCACCGGATCATCCATGGAGACAATATAAACAACCCCCACCTTGAGGGGACATTTCTACTTAGCCGGAAAGGGGACATTTCTATTTAGCCTTGACACATCACTGTTCTTCCGAATTATTTATTCACCATTGGGAATGCCTTAGCCACTACACCATTACAGCATCAACTATATGAATTCTACTTCATCCCGCCACGGCTTTCAATTTCTCGAGTTCCGACGCTGACTCCTCCAGCGGAATCTTATCGAATCTGGCCTGGAAAAATCTTAGTGCCTGAGGCTCAAAGTTAAACCGCAATCCGGGGATCTCGTGGCGCTTCTCGTAAAGCTCTATGGTTCCTTCAGCCGCGACATCCATATGCAGGCTTGTATAAACGCGCCTGGGAATCGTGAACCGAACCAATTCCAGTGCCGGGCGCCTGTTATCGCCTGTATTCGGATCGCGTCCCGCACTGACATTTCCCCTCTCCATTACTCGTACGCCGCATGACATGTAAATGTACGCTGCCAGCGACTGCGCCGGGAAATGATCCTGCGGCAGATGATCGAGAAATCTTTTCGCATCGACAAATATCGCATGTCCGCCAAACGGAAGCACACACGGGATTCCAGCGTCGGTCATTTTCTTGCCAAGATAATGCGTCTGGCGAATTCTGGACGCCACATGCTCATCGTCGTCGACTGCTTCCCTGATTCCCCTCGCGACCGCTTCCATATCGCGGCCAGCCATTCCGCCGTACGTGTGCAGCCCTTCGTAAACAACAACCTGCTCCTTGGCTTTGACGAAAAAGTCCTCGTCGTTCATCGCCAGAAATCCGCCAATGTTGACAAGGTGATCCTTTTTCGAACTCATCGTGCAGCCATCGGACAGGTCACCTGTCTCCCTTACGATCTGCTTTATTGATTTGTCGTGATACCCGTCTTCATTCTGCTGGATAAAATACGCGTTCTCGACCATCCGGGTAGCGTCGAGCATTATCGGAATATTGTACTTGTCGCAGAATTTTCTTAGCTCTTTCAAGTTCTCCATTGAAAATGGCTGGCCGCCCGCCATATTGACACAGCCTTCGAGGCTGATATACGGAATTTTTTCCGCCCCGACCTCGTCGACCAGCTTCTGCATTTTTTCCAGATCGACATTTCCTTTCCACTGGAATGTCGACTGTGTATTATGGGCTTCATCGACGATCACATCGACAAATGTCCCCCCCGCAAGTTCCTGGTGCATGCGGGTAGTCGTGAAGTACATATTTCCGGGAACATAATCACCACGTTTGATCAGGATCTGGCTCATTAAGTGTTCCGCGCCACGTCCCTGGTGAGTGGGGACAAGGTACTTGAATCCATAGGTCTCCTGCACCGCTTTTTCCAGGTTGTAAAAGTTTCTGCTGCCCGCGTACGCCTCGTCGCCAAGCATCATTCCCGACCACTGCCAGTCGCTCATGGCGGATGTCCCGCTGTCGGTGAGCAGGTCGATATAAACGTCCTCAGATTTCAGGAGAAAAGTATTATATCCCGCTTCCTCCATCGCCTTGAAGCGGTCCGCCTCGGGAATCAGCCTGATAGGCTCTACCATCTTAATTTTATATGGCTCTGCTTGTGTATGTGGCATGCGTGTACCGCCTGATTTAATGCGCTTTTCGTGCGAAGTGGTTTTTACGGTGCGAAATCCAATCTTATAATAAAAATGAACTCGAGGGCAAGGATTCCGGAATGTTTTCATTATTGCTTCAAATTCATATATGGCAATCGACCATGTGCGATGTTTTGCCGGGGAAAAGTATTATCTGTTATAATTTATCCCTTCATGCGGCACATTTGCCTTGCAGTTTTAATTGCCCTGTCAGTCACAGGCTGCAGTGCTTACGGCTCGGAATCGGCACGTAATCTCCCTCCCATTAACAGGGTTATCATGTTGTGCGTCGATACGTTTCGCGCGGACCAGGTCCGCGAAGACCTCACTCCAAACCTGTACAGGCTGGCGCACCAGTCGGTTTACTACACAAACTGCCGTTCAGCAGCTCCGTGGACCCTCCCTTCAACAACCGCGACATTTACAGGGAAGTACCCATCTTACGCCGGTGCCATAGATAAATACGACAACCTTCCGGATGCCGAGATAACGCTGGCGAAGGTATTCCAACAGAATGGCTGGACAACCGCCGGGTTATCCGCAAACGCTCTTGTGAGTAAGAGCCACGGATATGATTCAGGATTCGATCAGTTCACCGCAAAGGGCCAGCTAAAGGCGGAAAATTTCGTTAACCGTACGATCAATATGATCGAAGGCCTGGGCGACCAGAATTATTACCTCTATCTTCACATGTTCGACCCGCATACACCTTATGCGGCTCCCCAGTACCAGGTAGACAAATGGCGGCGCGGGTCCGGACGTTTTACATCCATGTTCAACCTGGGTTACACGCTGCATGCCAAGGAGATCACCATCACTGAAGGCGAAGCCGAGCAGATTCGGGGACTCTATGACGCCGAGTGCGCGTATGCCGATTTTCAGATCGGAAGATTGATCAGGTACCTGAAAGAAAACGACCTGTGGGACGATACCATGTTCATCTTTTTCTCCGACCATGGCGAAGAGCTTGGCGAGCACGATGACTGGTTTCATGATCACACACTGCATGACACCGTGATGCGTGTCCCCCTGACAGTACGTTTTCCGGAGACGGAGGCTTACACGGTCGATGAACTTTCGAGCCTCAGGCAGATCGGGCAGATCATGTTCGAGCGGCTCGGATTCAGGTACCCGTCCCAGTTTGAATTTAATGGCATCCATTACATCGAAGGTGTCAAGCGTGGCGAGGAACAGAAGGGAATTATCTCACCTGACATGTGGAAGCTTTTCGTAATGATGGAAAGCAGGGAAGTATTTTTCTACGACCTGAACAACGATCCGGCGGAAGTAAATAACCTGTGGGATCCGAACGATGAACACGCCGACGGGATGCTGCGGGAAATGAACGATATATTCTTCAACACCCCCGAAACCGGTTCGGGACAGGCCATTCCAACCGAGGAGCAGCTCGAGGAACTTCGCGCTCTCGGCTATATCCAGTAAAATTATTAAATTCGACTCTTACTCCGACGGTGGAGGGGTGACAACAGCTCCGCTGAGCAGATCTTCTATCTCTTTGATCCGGTCGTTATAATCGCCGAGAAAAGCTGTCAAAGCCGCCGATTCAGCCGCGAGGACATCGGGCTCGCTGCGGCGGTTTTCGACACCATACTCGATCTGCGCGAATGCTTCGACAAACCTGGCTTCGTAAGCCTCGTACTGCGCCCACCTGATCTCGCTCGACTTGAGGTCATTATATGGGGACATCAGGCTGGCGATAATTTTTTCATTGAACTCCGCCAGTGTAAGCGGTGTGTAGATTTCCATATCAAAGCGGTCCCAGACGCCTAATCCCGCAAGCAGGGCTTCCCGCTTTGCGATATATCTCGCTTCGGCATTCTGGA
This sequence comes from bacterium, assembly GCA_036397475.1. Lineage (GTDB taxonomy): Bacteria > JAJVIF01 > JAJVIF01 > JAPKYR01 > JAPKYR01 > DASWIV01. The sequence goes on along the minus strand of DASWIV010000049.1, from coordinate 2,620 downwards.
CCGCGTCGCTCGATACATTAACATCGTTATAAAGCACAACCAGGTCGATCGTCTCCGTTCCAAGCTCGGAGGCAAGCCCACTGATATGGTCGACCAGTTCATCCGCGATCTCATTCATCCTCGCCTGGGCATACGCGCCAAGTTCCCCGACAGGCTCTTCTTCGCTGGATGGCGCGAACTCGTAAGGAACCGTCTCTTCGGGGGTTTCAATTTCAGGCTCTGCGACCGGCTCCGTTTCAGCGGGAGTCTCAATTTCTTCCGGAGTTTCCAGAAGATTCATCTCTTCCGCAGGCTGTTCCTCGGCCGTAGCGGCTTCTTCCGACGGCTGCTCTTCATCAGCCCCAATGTCATGAATACCGCCCATCAATTCGTTGATTTTCTCCTCGATATCGCCGACATCGGGTCCAAGCTCTTCCGCGACCTCATCGGAGACTTCCTCAGGCGGTGTAAAATAGCTGTATCTATCAGGCTCTTCACCGGTTTCTTCTTCTACTGCAACTGGTTCCGCTTCCAATTCTTCCGCCGGGGCTGTATCGGATTCGGTGACATCCGCGACCGGAGCGACCTGGGGTGTTTCATCCACCGGAATCCGGTCCGGTTCCTCGAATACGTAGTAGCTGTCGATCAGGCTTCCCCAGAAGGTCCTGCTGTTCTGCAGCCTGCTGGCCTCGTCGTGGGCAGCCTTGATCAGATTTCCGTAATACTGGACAACCGCACGCTTATAACCCCATTCGTCGTACTGGTCGTATTGAAGCGAGTAGAAATTCGCCTTGTTGACGTAATATGAAATTCCCGTCAGAAGGTCCCACAGGAACAGATAAGGGTCATCCTCCGAATGCGTAGCGTCCGGCGAAAAGCCATACTCGCTGATATGGCCCATTATCCAGACAGCAGGAACATCCGGGTCGCGCCTTGCCGCCCTTCCCATGAAGTCTTCCTTGAACGCTAGGAAATTGTCACGGTACTCCGGATGGGTTGCCCACCCGTCAGCGTACAATGAGAACATCATCGAGCGGGCGTCGGAATTCTCGTACCATGGATCGAGTACTTCGGGAACCATCAGGTCTTCCTGGATTGTCGTCAGGAAAGGAAAATATTGGGATATCTGGTCGGGCAGTAATCCGAATGTTGTGATCGCATTTTCGGTATCGCCCTGGAGCGCCTGCGATCCGCCGGTCACCAGGAGCCTGCAGGTTTCACTTTCATCGACCTGGCTTAATCCTTCCGGGAAGTATCCGAGCGAGGTGAAAAAATCGGAAAGAAACTGGCGGTCGTACATTTCACCGCGCGGGATAGGGGTGAAGTCGGATGAGTAGCTTTCGCCGCCACCGTTGTCCATCCAGCCCCTTCCGCCTCTCTGGGCATAGGCCGGATCAGCCATACCGGCTGCCAGAATTAGAATTGCCAGGGAAAGAAAAATTCCCGGGTAACGATATAACCTGTACATTCTTGAAGAACCGCCTGTTTTATCCACGCGGACGAAAAGCTGTCCACCTCGTGGTGTTATCCATATATTATATCGATTCCGAACCTGTTTGGTTCAAACTATTTTAGTGCTTAATCCGAGTAATTCCGAAATATGGCTTACAAGCCCGGTTACAACCGCATCAAAATCCGGCGCTGGCTCACAAAGGTCACTTAACCTGGTCACCGGATGATCCGAGATACCACAGGGAACTATAATAGCGAAATTATCGAGATCAGGGCAAACATTAAACGCAATTCCATGCTTTGTTATTCCCCCCGCTTTTACCGCTGTTCCCACCGCACCTATTTTTCCCGCATCCGTAAAACATCCCCTGAGACCCTCGCGCCTGAAGGCATGGACGTCAAAATCCGCGCATGTATCTATCATCGCCTGCTCTAATAATTCAACCCATTCGGTCGCTCGAAGCGAATGTTCCCTCAATACGATTATCGGGTAAACAACCGCCTGTCCCGGTCCATGCCATGTCACGTCGCCGCCGCGGTCTATCCTCCTGACATCTATCCCGCGATTTTTATATTCGGATTCCGGCAGTAGAAGGTTTCCATCGGATGTCGATCGTCCGCATGTAATTACCGGCTCGTGTTCCAGCGAAAAAATAACCGGAAGCCCGGAACCGGCGGTTCTCCACCGCAAAATGGATTCTTCCTGGCGAACCAATGCGTCATCGAACGAAATGCGTCCGAGGCGCACATGCACCGCTACATTCGAGTATCCGGATTTTGTCTCCGATTTTACCGAAATTTCCTTAACCACCGTGGATAGCGTAACATAAAAATCCGCCCGGGGGCGGATTATTTATTCAGGAATCTTCCTGCGTTGCCATCGGGGCGTCGAGCGCTGTAAGTACTTCCTCGATGGCGTCCATAACGTTCGACGCTGCCGCGATCATACTGACCCCCGCAACTTTCACGTTCGGGATTGCTTCCCTCAGGGTAGCAAGGTCGGGGAGCCTGATTCCTCCAAGCAGGAAAATCGGAATCTTTATTTTGTTGTACACCTGTTTCGAGCCCTCGATCCCATGAGGGGGCCATTTTGAATCCTTGTGTTCGAGGTCGAAAATGGGACTGAAGGTGATGTAATCAGCGCCTTCCCAGGCGATAGTCAGGGCTTCCTTTTCCGAATGCGCTGAAT
>DASWIV010000048.1:0-4311 GCA_036397475.1 bacterium | reverse complement strand
TGTAGTGGACCATCAGCTGGTTGCCCTTGTCTTCAAAACTAAGAACCCTGCCGCGTACCAGGGTTGCACCAGCGTCTTCGGCGGTAAATCTCAGGTGGGAATCGAAGTCACACCTCTGGACGAGGGCGATATAAAGGCCGTCAGGAAAATCGATGGGAACCTGGATACCGGAAGGTCCCTGGAAAGTGACTCCGTAGGATCGGTTTTTAATGATGAGCTCGGGGACAGGGTAAGCGTCCAGAAGCATGGACGGAAGCGCGCCGCCGCACGGCTTATCCGCGCCTGGAGCCGCCTCGAATAAGATAGTACGAATACCTGACTTGGCGAGGGTCCGTGCCGCAATTGCACCAGCTGGACCTCCTCCCGCTACAACAACTTGCATTATTCCGGGTCCTGTCTCCTGTGCATCTAATTACTGTTTAATTAATTAATCCTGCGCCAACTAAGAATTTTTAAGTATAACACGATTATTCCGAAAATTGGCTGCCGGGATTGAAAAAGTAAGGATAATTACTATTCAGTTGACCTTGAATCTTTTCTGGCGAAGTTCACTTAGCGGAGATTCCGGTCCCATGAGAAAATTAAGCAGTTTGCGCCCATAGCTTTCTGCGGCAGATATAGCTTCCTTGTGCAGACGGACCGAGACTGAAAAAATGACCTGTGATATTCCTGCAATGGCGAGTGAAATCACCAGGAGGAAAAAAGCTACCGGCCAGTTCGGTGTCCCGCCAGTGATTAAAGCGATCAGCGCCATTAGGAATCCGACCAATCCGAGGAGTGGCGCCAGGATAGTGACAATCCTGAGAGGATTGAGGTTGACCTGGCTGCGGCGTTTAATAGATTCCAGGGTGATTTTATACGCAACCCGTAGTTTCGGGGTAAATTTTGTCGCCTCCGTCAGTATTGCGGAAAGCACCCGTGGCATTGGCTCGTCCTCACCCTCGAGGAAAAGGACAGCCCGTGGGAGGTCGCCAGCCCGGACTGCTCCAAGTACCTGCTCGAACAGGTTATGAACGCTCTCATGGTATTTCTGCCTCTGTGGCAGGATGGAGATAGCGGACGCGGTCATCCACGCGGAGAGTAGACCTAAAAGCCAGAATTCTATGGAGAACGCGATTCCCACACAGTAGATTCTACTTGATTTTTACATAAATGAAAATGACGAATCGAGCGGAAGCTGGTTATTCCATGCGGCATAAAGAGAGTTGAGTTGCGCCGATTGTTTTGAGCAGAAGATTAATTTATGACAGGTGGAGTTAATTTGAATTCAGGCGGATTAGATCCGATAGTCAAACAAATCGGATTAAATATGAAAATTGTCTTCCACAATGTGGAAACCTAATGTTAGAAAATGCCTGTTACGGTGGCAAGATCAGCGGCTGAAAAGTGCTCCGATCGCAAGAATAGCAAGGATGAGAATGACGATAATGGAGCCGGCCCATCCGAGAATATTCGGAGCCAGTTTTTTACCGGATCTAAGAAATTCGACAAAAGACTCGTTGCCGGATTTATCAATCAGGGAAAGGGAGTGGGCGGCGGTAGAGTTCCGGGGGTCGATCTCGATCGCGCGAATGAGATGGTAGCGCGCGTTATTCTCATCGCGAAGAGCGAGGTAGACCTTTCCAAGCAGGGCGTGGGTCTGGGCGTGATAGGGTACTTCGCCGAGTCCCTTCTTGAGAGATTCCAGGGCGGATTCGAGATGCCCCCTCTTAGCTTCGTAAAGAGCGAAGTTGTAATCTTCGCAGCATGACGCCAATCGTTCCTGTGAGACGGAAGTGAAATCGTACGCTTTACGAATCCTTGTTACAGTATCCCTGTCGAGATTGTCGAGATCGGCAACAGCGTTCAGGCGTTTCAGAGCGGACTCCGAATCTCCCAGAAGGTTATCCAGCCTTGCCCTGACGAGCTCTACATTGATCCGGTGCTTTTTGCTGACGGTCGCCACCAGGTCGAGTTTTTTGCCTACGTTGGCTATATCACCTGTGGATATGTCACGTTCGGCGTCGACCAGTGTTTTACCGGCTACTTCCATCAGGTTTTTAATGGACTGGATCGGGGCGGAACAGTGGGGGCAGATTTCCGAATCGGATTCGGGAAGTACACGGTCACAAACCGGACAGGTTTCCTCCGATTCAGTCAGCTCCGTCCGGACCGGCGGGTCCTGCGAACCGGGAATTTCATCCTGCGCTTTATCCTGATCATCGTAGGACATGCTATATGGATAATATACCATTTCAAGGAATAAAAAAATACTGAAATGGATTGTAAGAGGTGGAACGATGCACAGGGAGTTCAAGCTGAAAAAGGGCGAAAAAAAATGAGAGAGGGGAATGGAGAAGAGGAGGTAATTGACTAGGAGGTGGTTTTCGGATTGGTTGAAGGAAGGTAGAAGGAGTTCCCGCTCTCTCGGGGAAATAAGTATAGGGAAAAAATGCCAAAAGTCAAATTAATACGGAGTTTTTTAAAGATTATACGAATATCTGTACAGTAAAAATGCCCAAAAATGAAAAAATAGGTGAATTAGTCTGACCAGTAGTTCATGTGGAGCATGACTGTCTCGTCCGACAGACCTCCAGGATTTATTGTGACGACGTGCCATTCCTCGCGCCAGATGTTCTTCATGAGCCTCTTGAACTCGTCCAGTGGAAGCAGGGTAAAGCTGAGGGAGAGTGTATCGAAGTGCATGGGAACGACCAGTTTTGGCTTGATCCTGTCCACAAGGAGTTTTGCTTCGTGAGGACCCAGGGCGAATACTCCTCCGACCGGGATAAAGGCGACGTCGATATCGCCGATCTCCTCGAAGACCCAGTCGCGTGGAAGTGAGCCAATATGGGAAAAATAAGCCCACTTCAATCCGTCCAATTCGAAAGAGAAAATCAGTACCTCTCCATAGTCCTTGCCTTTCAATTTATCATGCCAGGCGGGATGCGCTTTAATTATCAAATCTCCAGCCTGGTGAGTTCCTTTTCGGTCTATTATCTGGCATCCCTTTTTGACCAGGTGGCGGGCGCAGGAATCGTAGTGGTTATGTGACAGGAGGAGGATCTCGCATTCGTAGGGCGGGACCTTGTACCCGATCGAGTCGTCGAACGGATCGATAAGGATGCGTGTTCCAGACTCGCTGGTGAGCCTGAAACAGCTATGTCCAAGCCATTCCAAGGTTACAGCCATAGTAAAACGGGACGCTCCGCGTCTAATAGATGTAATAGTATCGCAGGTGAACGTGAAAATAGTTTCCCATGGGTTTGACATCAAAGGGCTGCTCACTTAACATTTTTTCAGAGGAGACCGGATGAAATACAGGCTTGTCGAATTTCTTCAGTGCCCCGACCATCCAGAGTACATGCTTCAGGTGCGCAACGCTGAGTTGAGCGACGTTTTCCCGTGCTCGAACAGCCTTGGATCGCCGGCGTGCCGAAAAGGTTGCGGTATGTACGGGAACTGGCTGAGCGAAATTTCTCCGTACCTGCCTGTGGAGTATCTTCCAAACTGCAGAAGGTGCATGAGGGTGGAGATCGAGAAAGGCGAGCTCGTTTGTCCCGAATGCGGCTGGGAAATCCGGATCCGGGACGGGGTACTTAAAGCCACCGCGGATGTTACAGGCCATACGAAAGGGAACGCGCTTAATTCGTCTGAAGGGAAGGCGATCGAGAGAATTCTGGATCTTCACCAGGGCGAGACCGCGCTATCATTCATTGACCTTCCACAGCGTACTCTGGAGACCTGGGCTGCGTCAAAGATCGAGCGTGTGCAGGTGGAGAATAACCAGGAGAAGCTGGCACAGGACCGGGCAGCGTCCTGTGCGGACTCCAACAGCCTGGTCCATTATCTTGAAGGTCCGTTTAATCCCGCAATTTTCCGGGCCGGACTTTTCGACGCGCTTGTCGCGAAAGTTAAGTGCGAAAGCATTTCCAATTCGGACGAGGCTTACATGAGAATTCCGGAACTGACGCGGATGTCGGGAAGAATTCTGTTGATATTCGATTGCGACAAGGCTTCTAAGCCGGTGAAAGAGGAATCTGTGGAAGAATACAGGGGAATGCTGCCGGCGGGATTCTCAGGATTGGAAATGTCACTTCACAGATCGAGGTCAATGACCATGCTTCTTTTGACGAACCCGGATCCGTATGCCGGCTCAGGAATTGCAGGACCGGCTTCACTTCCCGGAGCCGAATAGGTTTCAGTACCTGATAATGTATTCAACCTTGGTGGTTACATCCTCGTTGGAGTCAAGTTCGACCACGAAGTATGATCGTGGACGGAAGCGATAGCGGGTACCCCACAGGTAATCGTTGCTGATATCCGGCCCGA
>DASWIV010000047.1:0-11818 GCA_036397475.1 bacterium | reverse complement strand
TCCGGAGGTCTTTAACATGCTTCTTCAGATTCTTGATGACGGCCGCCTGACCGACAGCCATGGACGAGTCGTGAATTTCAAGAATACGATCATGATCATGACATCCAACATCGGCTCGCATCTTATCAAACCGGTGTCGATGGACGCGTCGGATGAAGAGCGGAAAAAGGAATACGCTGAAATGAAAGGCGAGGTAACAAATGAACTCAGAAATCATTTCAGGCCGGAATTTCTTAACCGAATCGACGAGATAATCGTATTCCACGCGCTTGACCGCAGCCATATGGACCAGATCGCGAGGCTGCTTGTCAAGCGAGTGGCGAATAGATTGGAGCAGAAGGATATCCACCTCGATATATCCCATGATGCCGTTCTGTACCTGGCAAAAATCGGATATGACCCGACATATGGGGCACGTCCATTGCGTCGGGCAATACAGGCATACCTCGAAAATCCCCTTTCCAGAAAAATAATTTCAGGAGAATTTTCTGAAGGGGATACGGTCAGAGTATCAGCCGGCGAAGAAGGCCTGAAATTCACACACGCCGCTGATAGCGCGGTTCACGCGGGATAGAGAAAACTTAGTTGAGCCTTATATTATAAGATAGCATGGGACTGTCCCATGCTATATTTTTCACTTGTAAAATTAGGTATTCCTAATTATTTATACGTATTGATAATTTAGGAAACCATGGTAAAATGTTAAACTAAGTAACATATTATTTTCTGGGAGGTTTTTTATCCCATGCGTTCTAACCGCGTTCTACTACTTCTTTCCTACCTCCTCACACTCTCCTTACTTGGCTGCTCAGGTGCAGATACCTCGATCGCCCCGTCGCTGGACAGCGACAACAGCGGCATCGACACTCAGTCCGCAGCAGGTCTGGAACCCGGCCGGAATCTGTGGTCTTACCATCAGATTTACATCGACCCGGCAACTCTGGAGTATGAAATGCTCCCCGTGCGTCTTACCCAGGCACATTACAATGTGGTGGGTATCCTCGAAAGTAGCGATTGTGCGGATTGTCTGCAGCTGAAATCGCTACAGATTTCCCCCAACGCGACTTTGCTCGTAACTGTACAGCTCACGAATCCGATGCCTCCCCCCAAGTTTGTCGGATTCGACGTTCGTGGTATTGCCATGTTTGATGGCAACAATATCTTCCCCGTAAGTGGTTTCTCCGCTCCGAACAGACAATTCGGCGACGGAGAGCTGGTTAACGCCGATGGATTTACACCTCATTATTCGCCTTCTTCAGGCGGGTCGGATCTCCAAGGTTACATTACCGGAAAAATGGCTATCGGTACCCCTTCGGCATCAATGAATGGCTACAAGTTGTTCGTCTCGGATGTTCCCGGAAACTCCAGGCATTATCTTTATGGCGGCGACACAGTCGAAGTCACCTATGATATCGCCTTACCGAGTGGCCCTTTTGTAATGGGCTACGCTGTGGACTCAAGCTGGGCACCTCCGACTGTCGACCCGGTTGTCGATCCGCAGACTGATTTTCCTCCCGAAGCGAATGCCCGGGAAGCGTGGAAAATCGCTGTAACGGAAAATCCGGTCGGCGACGGCCTTACGGAGCTTGGCGGATCGGAAGTTCTCTCAGTCGACGTCTATTCATACACCGATCAGACCTTCCAGGTCAGGGTCGAGTCGTTTGATCTATTCGACGGCGAAGTCTCTACCGATGTTCCCGTCAGTTCCGGCGACGGCTTCGCTACATATGAGCTTACTGTCCAGAACTCAAAACTCGTCGAGCCCGGCGAATATTACGCTCTGCTGACTGCCGAATACCAGTTGGCGGGGAGCAAAAGCGATGGTCCGGGCGGAGGCGATGACGACGACGACGATGAAATGGACGACGATGATGACGATAATAGCGGCCCCGGTGGCGACGATGACGATGATGTAGATGAAGACAACGACGATGATGACGATAATAGCGGCCCCGGTGGCGACGATGACGACGATGATGACAACGACGATGATGACAATGAAGGCGACGACGATGACGACGAAGATGACGATGATAACAACGGTGGCGGAGGCAATAGCCCCCAGATTTTTGCCGCGTACCAGGTTATCAGACTCGTAGTCTCAGATTCGGCTGTCGAAAAAGTCCCGCCTGTCGCGATGGCTACTGCAGCTCCACTTGAGCAGGCTGTTAATCAGAACATCAGTTTCTCGGATAACGGCTCATTCGATCCGGATGGCGGAGCTATTGCGAAGTACGAGTGGGATTTCGAGAACGACGGCACCTGGGACGCTGTCGGTCCGAACGTCAGCCACTCTTATTCGTCGGTTGGCGTCTACAATGTCCAGTTCAGGGTTACCGATAATGAAGGCGAGGTCGCAGTGCTTGCAGCCCCGATTCAGGTAACCATTATCGATGCTCCCCTGCAGAATCCGGTCGCGATCGCGTCGGCAGATCCCACAACCCAGGATGTCGGTGTGGCGGTACATTTCTTCGACAACGGATCCAATGATCCGGATGGCGGAAATATCGTCACCTACGAATGGGATTGGGATAACAATGGCGTTTACGATCAACAGGGCGCTGATGTCAATCACGTCTTCAATGCGGCCGGGACCTACAACGTCCAGTTCCGTGTTACCGATGACGAGGGCGCCATAGATACCCTCGATTCCCCACTGGTCATTACGATCAATGACATTACCCCGCAGATTACGTGGGACAACATGATGGGTGGCGTTTTCGCCTCCCAGTGTACTCCATGCCATATCACCAGTTCATCGGGGGGCAAGAATTACTCGACATACCAGAATTTCATAAATTCGAATGTCGCGATCCCCGGTGACCCCGATAACAGCAAGGTGTATAACACTATCAAGAACGGTAACCATTTCGGGCAGATGACTTCAGAACAGCTCGGATGGCTCTACCAGTGGATACTCGACGGACTTCCGGAGAATTAACCTCATACATTGAGAATTTTGTGCCCCGGGATTCGTCCCGGGGCTTTGCCTTTGATCTGCCTGACAGGAAGAGAAATCAATATTTAAAATTGATTCATAAATATTTAACCTTAGTGAAATATTATTTAACTTGAAGTAATAAAATGCTATGGTAATGTGTTAAGAGAAGTAATATTTTATTCGGAGGTTTATAAAACCATGCGTCCAAACCGCGTTCCCTTTATGCTTTTTCTCCTCATCCTCGCTACTATCACAGTTAGCTGCACCGGTGCAAATAACTCCCTCTCACCTGATCTTAACAATAATGGTGCGACTGGCGTTAAAGGTGCTGTTAACCAGGATTCCGGACGATATCTCTGGTCTTACCAGGAAATCTCTATTAATCCGGACACAATGGAATATGAAATGATTCCTGTGCGCAATACGCAGAATCACTTCAATATCCTGGGCATGCTCGAAGCGCCTACTTGTGTCCAGTGTGTCAAAATCACAAGCTTCAATGTCGCTCCAAATGGGCACTGGCTTCTGGACCTGCGCCTCACGCATCCATCGACCAATCCCATGTTCACCGGATTCGACGTCCGCGGAATAGTCATGTTCAACGGAAGTTATACGTTCCCTGAAAGCGGATTCATCGTTTCGGATCCGTCTCTTGGAGACGGCGCTGTTGTCGATCCCGATGGATACACCGACCTTTACAGCCCCGCTACAGGCACAGGTCTGCATGGCTATATTCCGGGCAAACTCTCAAACGGATCACCATCGGCTACATTGAATGGCTACGAAATGTTCATCACCGATATACCAAACAACACCCGCAACATGTTTGTAGCTGACAGTTTCGCGACCCAGAGTTTAGAGATTGTCCCGCCAACAGGCGGATTTGTCCTTGGCTACGCTCTCGACGCGAACTGGAAATTTCCAACCACAACTCCCGTGACCGATCCTGCAAAAGACTTCCCTCCGGAAGCAAACTGTCCGGAACCATGGAAAGTACAGGCACAGGTTCTTCCCATAGGCGATGGCTTTACGGAACTCGGGGGAGAAGCGGATTTGAAAGTGGAAGTATTTTTCCATACTAAAGAGCCTGCATTGGTCCAGGTGGAAATACCCGCCCTGTTCTCGGGAATGGTTGATTCAACGACCCCTGAAAATATGCAGCCCGGCAAATTCGAGTACAAGCCTCTAATCGTAAACACGGCGCCTGCCGCTCCCGGAGAATATCCCGGAATGGTGTTAGTAACGACAGGCGATGGCGATGTGGCTTATCAGTTAATCAGCGTAACCGTTAACGATTCAACCGTTGTTAAGCAGGATCCGATCGCCATGGCCAGCGCTAATCCGCTGACACAGGATGTCGGTGTGAATATCCTGTTCTCCGACAACGGATCAAATGATCCCGATGGTGGAAACATCGTATCGTTCGAATGGGATTTCGAGAACGACGGCACATATGACGATACTGGAGCTAATGTGAACCACTCATATTCCAGCCCTGGTGTCTATGATGTCCAGATGCGTGTCACGGACGATGAAGGCGCGACCGATACTCTCGATACCCCACTCCAGGTGACCATCAATGAGATTGTTGTGGATCAGCCTCCTGTTGCCCTTGCGCTTGCCAGTCCAACTACACAGGAGGCGGGTGTTGCGGTCAACTTTTTCGATGACGGTTCGTTCGATCCCGACGGCGGAAATATCGTTACCTATGAATGGGACTGGAATAACGATGGTACTTTCGACGAACAGGGTTCCAACGTAAATCACATCTTCGAAACCGCAGGAATTTACAACGTCCAGTTCCGTGTTACCGACGATGAGAGCTCGATGGATACGCTCGATTCTCCGCTGGTCATAACGATCAACGAGGTTCAGACCCAGATCACGTGGGATAACACCATGGGCCAGGTCTTTGCCAACCGATGTTCACCATGCCATATTACAAGTTCGGCCGGTGGCAAGAACTACTCGACGTACCAGAATTTCATCGATTCGGATGTCGCAATTCCAGGTGAGCCGGACAATAGTGACGTCTATAAGAAGATCAAGGACGGAACTCACTTCGGCCAGATGACCTCAGAAGAGCTCGGATGGCTCTATGACTGGATCCTGAACGGATTGGCGGAGAATTAAAGCATTTACATGACGGAAATTATTTTCCCCGGGAGAGATCCCGGGGATTTTTTTGCTCATTTGCATTAATGGTTTATATATCGTATTATTATTAGTGGTGAAATATTGAATAATTATATTGGTCAGGGAGAACGCCATGAAATCAGCCTGTTCTGCTCTTTATAAATTTCGGCGACCTTTTCAAATCTTCACACGGCGAAAATGATATCTTCATTGCATTGATTCCATTGACATTCGCTTACGAAGACTGGGATTAATCCAGAATTACCAATCTATTTCAGATTATTATTTCACCGTTTCCCGCATCAAATTCATAGGGGCTGAATTTGTTGTAATTATGCAGGACGCCGGGAGTGTGTCTATGCCCGGCGCCCTGGAAACCTGCTGGTTTCCCCTCCAGGATGAATCCATCGGGTCGCAATGGACTCGTTTAACAGGTCTCATAAGTAGTACGTATGCGATCGATGAAAACTGACAAAAAAATGCGTTTTATAGCCTTATTTTTTGAGAAATTTGCCGAAAATCTAAAGAAGTGCGCTGAAAAAGCGGTTCCATTTGCCATGCGTCCCCATATCATTATATACTTACATGGCACCCATATATCCCGGTTACTTCCAAAACCGGCGAAAGGATTTATGAAGATGTTCCACAACGTTCGTTCAATATACGTCGGGTTTTGCGGCGTCATTCTGCTATTTTTACTCTCATGTTCAGGCGGTGGAAGTGGCAATCCACTCCTCCCCTCGATTGACGGAGGTTCCAATCCGCCGGATCTTACATCCGATACGGGATTAACCGATCCTTCGGCTTCCGGAGGGCCAGCCGCCCAGGCTGATCCCGGTGCTAATACCGGTTTATGGGGTCTTTATGATATTTACTGGGACAATGGCGAGATTGTTGTTACCCCGGTCAGGAGCGGAGCCCTTACACTTAATGTGCTGGACTTCCTTCAGCCTCCCAACGGTAATCTCGATTTACTTTCCATTTCCATTATCGGCAGTGAATCGAATATTTCTGAAGGCCTGGTCGCACTGGACGTATCTATAACCCACCCGATATCGAACCCGAGGTTCAGGGGCTTTGATACGATGGGCGTACTTATTGGAAATGGTGATGTTCAATTCGATGAGGACACAACCGCGATCTTCTCCGGACCTGATGACCTGAAACTTGTGAATTTCGACGGATACACCCGCTGGATGAATCCGGTTGAATTCACGTCCCCAGGTGCCGCCGGTTACACCGAAGGCTATCTTGGCACCAAGGGTGTCGAATGGTCCGCTACCGTTAATCCTTTCAAATTTTTCGCGAGAAATTTAAATGCCACAGACGACGTAACATCCTATCTTGAGAACAATGCGGTATTCCGCGGCGTCTTTGAGCCGGATTCCACCCTCACCCGGCGATACATTCTTCAGTTCCCCATGGTGGGTGGTTTCCCCCAGCTCAGATTCCAGTACGCGATTCTCTCGCACTGGAAGATGGCTAAAGACGGCAACGGGGTTCCGATTCCCGATCCGGTAATCAACGATTTTCCGCCGGACGCTAATTGCCTTGAGGCAGTACATGTTCAGGCGGACCCTTCGGGAAGCACTCTTTATTACGATACAAGTACTGCCGAAGCAGGCGGGGACCTGATAATACACCTGAATATTTTCGACTGGCAGGGCTATCTTGGCGCGGGTGAAGTTTTCGATGAGGTAGGCAACATTACCCTGGGAAGTCCTGATGGATTATTCGGGGGAAATCCTCCAATACTCACACCACTTGATCTTGCCGGTTTCAATCCCGAAAACGGCACAAACAATACACAGTTTGACCTTGTGATCGAAGGACTTCAACCGCAGGCACCCGGCCGTGCCGATGTCATTATCGCAGTCTACAGCGCCGATCCTACCACTTATGGGCCGCTGGGCAACTTCCCTACAGCGAAACTTGCTGCTTATACCCGGGTAGAAGTAAATATTCTGGACAAAGCACCTCCGGAAGAACCGTTCCCACCGGAGATCGAGGAAATTAACGGGCCTGAAGAAGTCACCTGCTGGACTGGCTCGGTTCCCTATATTTGTGTTGCTACCGACCCGAATCCGGATGACGTTCTTACTTACCAGTGGGATATTGTTCAGGTAGATGCCCATCCCACCTATCCAAATCCCGCGGATGAATCGAATGAATTAATACTCGATATGAGTTCGGATGAAGAATTCCCGGTCGGAGCGTATGCGCTTTATTGCAGGGTCTCAGACGGAATGTTCGATACTGAGCTGCCTCAAACTATTAATAAACTTACTGGAACAGCCAAGGCTGGGCCTATTGATGCTGATCCCGACGATATCAACGATGTTACATGTGACAATATCGATGCCGTTTATACCGCGACCGTGGAAACCTGCTATGGCGGAGTTGGTCAATATCAATACAGGTTCCTTCGTGGAACAGGCACACCACCGGACAAGCCAAATCCAAATGATTCCGGATGGAGCAATCCTTCACTCGAAAATAGTATTCTTTATTCATGGGCATTCACGGAAGTTACCGACTGGTGGATTATTGCCGAGATCTCTGTAGGTCTGGGGCAGGTCGCCGACAGCGAGCCGTTGATCGTTCACAGGATTGATTCTATAGCTGGAGGTCTGGAGCCGCCGATTGGCGCAACACAGGTCGACTGTAATTCAACCACTGAACTCTATGTCCTTACGGGTGGCGAAGACTGCGACGATTCCGCTGTTTCAAGATACTGGACAGTTACACAATCGTCCAATCCACCTACAGCTGGATGGGTGCCCGCCCCTAGCGACCAGTTTATTGTCGACTGGTCGGTATTTCCCGAGGGCACTTACTACGCGTGGCATCGCATCGGCGATGAAGACCCGTATGCTGTCAGCGATCCCCTTGAAATAACCCGCGTGAACACCGGTCCCGATATGCCTCCGCCACCTGCAGGCAAACCGAGTGTAAATTGTACGAACAACAATGAGCTTTACCAGGCTGGAGTAGTAGGCGACTGTGAAAACGACGATCTTACCCGCCAGTATGCCGCGGGCACAGATCAATTAATTCCGCCGACAGATGGCTGGATCGATTTTACCGGCACATCTTTCAATGTCGACTGGTCCCAGTACGGCACCGGAATACTCTATTTATACCAGAGGGCATCCGATATCGGCGGAGAATGGAACACAAGCACCTCTCTCGAAATTATAAAAATAGGCGCGTCCCCGGAAACTCCCCAGATTCCTGACGGCCCAACCGATGTGAACTGCTTCTCCCAGTCAGAATATCAGGCTGGTCCTGCGAATGATTGCGATGAAGGCGATACGATCACCCGTGGATGGAGCGTTACGGAATTTCCGTTCCCTCCAGCTGAATGGAATGAATTTACCGGCGACTCGTTTTTCGTTGACTGGTCTGGCGAGCCATCAGGTGCCCTTTTCCTCTACCAGGTGGTGAGCGATGGTGAAAATCTCTCCGTCAGCGACCCGCTCGGAGTGTTAAAAGGAAATTCCCCACCCATAGTAGAAACACCTGTCGGACCGACTTCTGTGGATTGTGCGGAGCTTATCAAGGAATATACCGCGGGCGCGGTTTCCGACTGCGACGGCGCGACCGAGTTCCAGGTTGGCTATTACCTGTCGACCGATCCAGATATTCCAACCGGCGGAAACTGGGTGCCGATTCTTGGCAGTACATTCCAGATCGATTACAAGACTGTACTCCCCGGCGACTATTACTTATTCCAGAGGGCAAGCGATGGAGAGGAAATCGGGATCAGCGATTCTCTTCACGTTAGTTATGCCAATACTTTACCGGCTAAGCCGGGAGTTCCTGACGGTCCGGATACAGTAGACTGCATAAATCTCCATGTTTCTTACACGGGAGGACCGATAACCGATTGCGATCCTGCACAATTCCTTGAAAGAGCGTATTACCTGTCGACCGATGAATTTACACCTGCAGGTGGAGAATGGGTGACGGTCGTATTTGACCCGTTTGTCGTTGACTTCTCCGGTGTAATTCCAGGTCCGACATATTACCTTTTCCAGAGAGCATCTGACGGCATTGGATCAACTGTCAGCGATTCTTTTGCCGTTACATATATAAATTCAGCGCCTTCCAGCCCATCGGTGCCGTTCGGAAAAACGGGCGTAAGTTGTGTAGATGATAATTCATCTTACTCCGCTGGTATTGCGGAAGATTGCGATATGGGACAGAACCTGACCCGCAGCTGGGGTGTAAATACACTTGACTGGCCTCCCGCGGTAGGCTGGACATCCTTCTCCGGCGATACATTCAATGTCGACTGGTCCCAGTATTCACAGGGGACCTATTTCCTCTTCCAGAGGGTCGGAGACGGAATCGAGTTTTCATACAGTACCAGTCTCCAGGTATCCATCGGAGATCCGGTCCTTATAACACCTCCGACTATAACAGGCCCCGCGACAGTGGATTGTACCGATGGTATAACGCAATTTAATGCCGGATCATATCTGGCAGGATGTCCGGATATTGAAATTGTCCGAGAATGGGCGTACGCAACCGTTCCTACACCACCGGTATCCGGCTGGGCTGTATTTGCCGGAACCACGATTGAAATCGAGGTATCCCTGCTGCCTGTCGGAAGTGTTTATCTCTACCAGAGAGCCACACTCGACGCGCAACAGCAGGTCTCTGAAGCTTATTTCCTGCAGGTGCTGCCAGGTACTCTTAGTACTCCGTCAACACCAGCCGGAGAAAATTCCATTGACTGCACCACTAGCATTGAGTCATATGCGATGGGTACTGTTACGGCTGAGTGTGCCGGTACCGAGATTATACGTGAATACCAGGTTCAGGACGGACTTGGCTCTCCACAAATGCAGTGGACCGAATTTTCCGGAACCAGTGTCGATATTGACTGGTCGACATTCTCCGCACTTGACAGTTTCCTGCTGGTTCAACGGGCTGACGATGGTACTCATCTGGAAACAAGCGCGCCGCTTGCGATTGATTACGTTAACGATGTACCGTCATTCTCTGGCCCTCTCACTGGCCCTGATAACGTAACATGCGCCGATTTCAATGCGCAGTATTCAACGGGTACTGTCGACGACTGCGATTCGTCCCAGAACCTTACAATCGAATGGGCTTACAACACAATCGATGCGTTCCCGGTTTCCGGATGGAGCCCGGTATTTGGCGGAATATTCCTTATCGACTGGTCATCCGGCGATTTCGAGCCCGGCCAGACATACTTCCTGTTCCAGAGAGTCAGCGATGGTGTGACAACTGTGTACGATCCCAACAGTCTTGAGGTTGTGTATACAAATACTCCTCCCCAGACACCTGAAACTCCAGCTGGTCCCAATCTGATCCTGTGTCCTTTGTTTTTACAAAACTATGACGCAGGCGATGTTGAGGATTGTGACGGAACATCTCTTACCAGGGAATGGGCGATAAACGATTCAAGTTCAGCGCCGACTGACGGCTGGACTTCGTTTGCCGGCACCTCCTTCCAGGTCGACTGGGAGGATACCTACATCGGTACTGCCTATGTGTTCCAGAGGGTCTCCGACGGATTCGCTACTTCAACCAGCGCACCGCTGCTGGTAACAATTTTTAATTCAAACCCAAGTATCATGTCTGTGTCATGTGATGAAGGGAATCAGGATTATGTATCTGATGGTGTCACATCAGGACTTACCGGATTGAGTATTGTGACGTCCCTCAATTTCACTACCGACATCACCGACTGCGAAGGTGACACTCTCACAAACTATTACGCTGTTACAGATTCGCAGACAGCGCCGTCCCAGGGAGATGGGGCCTGGATCGTATTCGCCGATGGGACATTCATGCTGAATCTTGCAACCTATGCTGGTCTTGCACCTGAAAGGCTCTATGTTCATGTCGGTGCGGACGATGGAACTGATTTTGTAACAAGTACATGGGGACACCATGTTGATATGTGGCAGAAAGTCTGGCTTACAGAATTCTCCTCATCCGGAGATATGTGGGCTGAAGACGCGTGCGTAGCCGGTGTTGGTACTTATTCATGGTCCTATGACTCAGGCAATGATTACCTAAGACTCGACAGCTATGCTGCCAGTTCACAGTCATCAGTCTGGAGCGATTATGTGGCGATGCCTGCTGCCCCGTCGGGATCTGACCAGGGTGCTGTGGTCGCTTATATTAACCCGGGAATTTCAACCTCATTCGATGCGGTAAACTTCGCGCTTCTCGACGACAGCAACTGCGGGGTAACCAGCCTTGATATCATTCCGGGCATCGGATGCGGTACTGATTCGCCATCCGTGATCTCATCCGGCATATCAGGTGCGTCGAACGTCTGGAGCAAGAACATGAAGGTCGGCCTGTCACTGAGCGGACTCACTGGATGCGGCAGCAGCGACCTGTACATTGGCTGGACCGGCTTATGGATCAAGCCGACTGACTGACCTCGAAGTAAATTTGAAATTAATATTACTCCTCCTTCACCGGGGGAGTTTTTGTTTTTCGATCTTCAATGTATTATTAGCCCTGCATGGGAAAATTCCTCGATTGGATGAAGCTTGGAGTCAGGTTATACCTGTCGATGCACAGGGCGTCGTTCAGGCCTGCCGACAATGTCCTCCTGATGTGGTGGCGCCAGATGGATATTCTGAATGGATATAAACCGAACTTTTTCAAGCAGGTCCCACCCATGGCATTGCCGGTCAGCAACTACGAGGTCATGATCGCGCTTATCGTGGCTACCCGCATGGACAT
>DASWIV010000046.1:0-6268 GCA_036397475.1 bacterium | reverse complement strand
ATGTGGCTGTATCAACGAAATATCCTGTAACTACAGTGGAATTATCCGATAGCGCGGCGATTGCGTATCCATAGCCAGAGGATGCCCCGCCTGCGCGTTTCGCCCAAGCGAGTGTTCCATCCGGATTATAGCGCGCGATGAAGATGTCAGCTCCGCCTTTAGAGACAAGTGTGGTTTCGTTTGGCTCACCCTCTCCGAAAGTGGATGAACTATGGAAATATCCTGTAACTACAGTGGAATTATCCGAAAGCGCGGCGATTCCGTTTCCATAGTCAGAAAATCCCCCCCCAGCTCGTTTCGCCCAAATCAAATTCCCGTCGCCGGGGATTGGGTCTTGGTCAGGATGATCCTGCTCGATCTGCAGCATATCAGCGTAAAGTTTCAGGAGAACTACCGGATCTTTGAGAACGTCCATGTGAACCTTTTTTGCCGAAGCTCGATCCAAATGTTTTTGGAGAATTTCTCCTTGTCTCCAGTAGTATTGGCTTCGCCAAGGTGCAAGGCAGTCTGAGTAATAGTAGCCGGCGCCCTCCTGGAAACCTCCGGGCTTGACCAATGACTCGAGTTTATCCAGGCACCATTGGTGGACCACGGGTTGGGAATTCCAGTAAAGCCAGG
Source organism: bacterium (assembly GCA_036397475.1). Classification (GTDB taxonomy): domain Bacteria; phylum JAJVIF01; class JAJVIF01; order JAPKYR01; family JAPKYR01; genus DASWIV01. Next base: position 5,650 of record DASWIV010000046.1, on the reverse strand, counting down.
GTTTCGCAGGCCCTTGCCTTGTTGCTCCGTATACAATCAGCCGTTCATCATTCGGATCAAGGCCGTCATTAAGAGACTTAAGTTGATCGTTACCAAGTCCACTTGTGCTTAGAGGACCCCACTTATCTTCTTCATAAGAAATTGGTTCGTAGCATGCGAGGTCAAGTATTCCGGGGGTTAGGAAATCATTAATCCATTCCTGTATCCAGCCATTGTATTTTGCGTCGTAAGCAATGTTTACTACCGGACTCCCCAGATGTGGCGTCGCGGCTGTTATTATGCGAAATACATTGCCGCTCTGATTTTGCATATATTCACGGGCGATAAGGCCGCCCTCCGAATGGCCCATAATTACAAGCGGTCGTTCCATCAGGGCCGGATCGTTTACAGTAGCCCATTGATTAATTAATTCGCCCAGCCATTGTCCGGTTCCACCGGCGCCAAAAATATGTACCCCGGTAGGGTAATTGAACCAGAAGAATTTGAATCTTGAATAAACGTCGCAATAATTTTTGTTCAAATACTTCAAGACTTCGCTGAACGATTCTGTTCCATAAGTGGCTGATTCATCGCTGACTGACTCAGGCTCACTCATGTTAAAGAATTGAAGTCCGTGAATCAAGATAACTGGAATGCGGTCGCCGAGAGGGCCAAGGTTTTTCGGGTCGAAAGGTATTGCCTGACCATTTCGAGTGTAATACTCCGGTATCGTACGCGGATCGTCCGTAAAATATGGCTCGGTCGTGATTTCAGGTATCCCCGAAAAATCTACAAGCGCGACCGTAATCTCGGATTTATCCGGGAAAGTTTTTACCACATCACCGTAGCGATGCGCCCACGCCGCTCCACCCGCGACATCGCCGCCAGCCGTCTGCCATTCACCGACAATATCGATATTCGTATTCGCCACAGAAAAATCCGCGTTGGGGCTGCTGTTCGGGAGTTTTGACAGGTCGAAGTTTATCGTGTAATGACCGTCTTCGGAGAGGAAATTTTCAGGAAGAATCGAAATGTGCAGAGGTACGCCGCCCACAATCGCGCCGTCGCGAGGTCGTTCGAGTTCGGCTTGTGTGATATTGACAGTCGCGGGGTTAACAAGTGCGTTCTCGTCGAATTCAATGTAGAACCAGCCCAGATCGATCAAGCCGCCGTCGGGGGTAATTTCGGCTGATTTGTTAATCTGATTTGTGGGGGTTATTTCGGAGTCGCCTGATACGGGGTTACTTGCAGGACCCACTCCTGTCGCGCATCCGGTAATGAAAAATACAATTAAAAGTGTGATTGTTGAAGTAAAGATGGATCTTTGTTTCATGGCGAGACCTCGCACGATCTATTACATATTTACATTATAACGATGTTGGTGATTTGTCAATCGAAGGACAATGTATGGGAATGCCAAAATACTTAGCTTTCAAAACTTGTAATGTAAAGTTCGCCGCGGGTTCTATCTTCGATTTCAGTCGGTGACGCTGTTTCGAAAAATAACTCAAGCGCTTCTTTAAGATTCGAGGTGGCAGACTCGATAGTATCGCCCTGACTTGCAATGTCCAGTTCGGGACATAACGACACGTAGCCATCGCCTTCTTTTTCTATTATTACCGTTAGGTGCTTTTTCATAATGGTTTCTCTGAGCTAATTTTTTACCATGAGAGTGTGGGAAGCGTATAGATGCAAGGCAATCGCAGGAATGTATAAGGTGGGGGAAAATCTATTTAATATGAAACTATACGATTCGATATCGATGTCGAGGGTGTAGGCGAGAATGAGATTATTACGTTCGAGAAGAGGGTGCTCGCGCTGAAGGCTCCGAAAGTCGGCAGTGCGAAGAACGAAGGGTAGAGATTTTTTAAGATGAAAAATGGTAACTCCGGCTGGAAAGGTCGGAGTTTTTTTGATATGGATTGTGCCGCCCACAAAATTCGCCAATGGCGAATTTATGCGGGTGCAGGAGAATAACTTAAAGTCAATACACCTGCATAAATCCGCCATCAGGATACCGACAGGATTTGCGCATTATATTTGCGGATTTTGCAGGCGCCACACGGGCGCGCAAATAAAAAACCCGGACCTTGCAGTCCGGGTATATGTTGCAGGATTAAATGTTTTTTATTACGGTGCCCGGTAAGCTCCGATGATTCCACGCAGCACCTGGTCTCCAGAGAAGCCAGTTGTGAACGGGATCTCGGGTACGGAACCGTTACCTTCGTTGTGTGTCCACATGAACGCCACCACTGTGCCGGAATCCATATCTATCCATTGATAGAGCAGCTGCCCGGTATGTATGAGAAATGAAGTCGGACCGACATTCACCTTGAGTTTGACAAGAAGGCAGTGTGGGTAATTCTGCGATCCACTGGTCTGCTTAGGGACAGTAACATCTCCGGTTGCCATTATTTCCCATACACTGCCCGAATTATATGAAATATTTATTGTTCCGTTGCTTGGAGTGCAGAAGAATGCCGAGTGATCCTGCCAGTACATTGTACCTGAGCCGACCAGGTTAGTTGTTCCGCTGTTTTCATCGAGTGGGAACTGGATATCATTGTTGGAACTCAAAGTAAACTGGTGAGTCGCGGTGGTCGCGATGTAAGATAAGCAGGAAGTTGCAAGGTCTTTATCGGCGTCGATATATCCGTGCGATCCCTTGTTGTAAAGATCATTATTCGCCGAGTCGAAATTGAATACCCAGTAAGGCTGACGTCCGGCGGGCCCGGCGATACTCGTCCTCATCGAACGCACTCCGCTTCCCCACGTTCCTGACCAGCCCAGTTTCGGAGGAGTGGAAGTGAAGGTCATATTGAAGTTACTTCCACCCAGGTGAGTGGTGAATGGTGTGGTAGTGAAATCCCAGCTTGTATTGGTACCGTTATAATAGCTCTGGCTTAATGTTGAGAGAGTGGTTGTGTACCGTCCACGATATGACAATGTTCCGCCATCAAACCACGACTGGTATTCGGCGAGGGTCAGTTCATGCTTTTCAAATATTTCGAAATTTCCATCGCTCTCATCGATGAACACGGTCGGCTTATCGATATCGAGAATTCTGATCCTTGCCTGAGTGGTGACGTGAGCGAGCTGCGGGGTCCATGAAAAACTGCCGTCGTTAGGCTCGTCAACCGAATTCAACTGGAAAGTGTATGTCACGCCGCCGTCGAGGGAGAGCCAGATGTCGAGATACTCGATGACATTCGCTCCGCCGGTTCCGGTGCTCCAGGTTATGTTCATTGGAATTCCGATCTCGAGGTCGTCGGCTGCGTTCGGGTAATCGAGAGTAAGTGTCTCGAGCGCGAAAGCGGCGTCGGACTGATCGAAGGTCGCCGGGTCGGAAGCGTCGCTGATCCTGATGACGAGATTTTCGGACGCGGGCGGGATGGGGCTAAGGCTGGTGTTCCAGCTGTAGCTTCCCGTGTTCGGCTGGATTCCGATCGAATTCCAGTCCACCCCGTTGATTGTCCAGTCGATGTCAACGAAGCTGATTCCGGAAGATGAGGTCCAGGAGATGGGGACGTTTGATCCAAGCAGGTATTCTTCGCCGCCGTTGGGAGCAAGCACGCTGATGAAACTCTGCTGCGTGGGGATCTCATCGGAAACCGGCGGTGTGTGCAACTGGTACGCTTTTAAGGTGTCGGGATTACCCTGGAAGGATGTCGAGAAACCATCGTAGCCATCGTCGAAAGATCCGGTTGATGAAACCACGGTAATGAGGATATCCTGGTCGAACCTGCCAAGGGGGTGTGTATCCGTCAGTGTAACTTTCCACTCGCCCTGGTAATCGTCTCCGGTACCGTCCAGGTATTCCGCCTGCAGAACTTCCGCTCCGATTAGTCTGGGGCTTTCGACCAGCACTTCGGTGACTTCGCCGGAAATGCCGCCCGGATTTTCACTGGCCTGCCAGTCGTAGATTTTCAACGTGAGTGCGAGGTCGCCTCCGGATGAGGTGTTATCTACGTAGTAAAGCGAGTTGAATCCCTCTTCCACAACCACAGCAAATGCCTCAGGCTGATTGGCGTCCAGTTCGAAAAATGGGGACGGGAGTTCGCTGATGGACGGGGAAGAGTTGCCGTTCTCGCCCTGCTTGAATTTATGGGAGGCGTCGACAGCATAGTTGAAAATATACCATTGAGCCGGCTGTCCGAAGTCGATCGAGTAATGCCGCCAGTTGACGTTTCCGGACGCGGTGAACAGTCCGCGTTTTTCAAGAATGAGATCGTCGGGGAATATTTCGTTCTGGCTGAGATCGTCGGAAAAATATTTGAATGGATTTACCGTGCTTCTGAAAATGAGGTTGGGGCCGTAAACCCCGTCGGTGAATCCGAGAATGGAGTTCGTAATCGGGAATTCCGACTGGTTCCACCACCGCGTCCACCCGTCGGCGTTGAGGAGTTTCGGCTCGCCGACATCGCTGATGTAAGTGTCGCCGCTGGTCTGAAAATCGTTGTAGGACCCATCGGTCATGAAAACGCCCTTTACGTCGAGTCCGGACCACTGCATGAGTCCGATGAAGGGATGGATGAGTCCGACATTCAGTTCCACAGAGCCGCCGTCGATGATGATATCTTTCAGCACGATAGTGCTTTTGCTTCCTGATTCGAGGAACGTAAGGGCGTTTACGTGCCAGTTCGCGCCACGCAGCGGGATAATTTCCGCTTCGGTGGTTTCGGCGTTGATCCTGACCTGCCACATTCCCCATGAATAGCGTCCATCGGACGAAGCCGGGTCCGCCTGCGTATTCAAGGCGGGAGTGGTGTCGTCCGGAGATGGCGCGACCGGGGGATGTCCACCTGAACATGAGGTCAGGACAATTAGAGCGGTAAGAACCGCAAATGCGACCAGGCTACGGGATAGCATGGAAGCCTCCTTCTACGTACGTATTTTTGCCTGCGAAAAACTCTGTGCCGTCTGTCGTACTGACCTGTGATGGCATCATATATCTTATCATTATTTAAAGAAGGTGCAAAGTGGCGATATAAACGATAATGTTTATTTTTGAGTGAGAAGGATCGCGGCAGGCAACGCCCCCATTTATCCGTTCTGCTATAATTCAGGGCAGATTCCGGAAAGGGGATACAGTGAAAATGGCAGAGACGGTACGTGTACTGGTGGCGAAGGCGGGGCTTGACGGTCACGACAGGGGAGCGAAGGTGATCGCGAGAGCGCTTCGTGACGCGGGATTCGAGGTCATTTATACAGGGCTGCACCAGACGCCTGATGATATAGTTACGGCAGCCGTTCAGGAGTCTGTCGATATTGTCGCTGTTTCGATACTGTCTGGGGCGCACATGACGCTGATTCCGAAAATTTTGAAGGGAATTCAAAACGCGGGTGCGGAGATCCCTTTACTGGTAGGCGGGATAATTCCTCCGGAGGAAGCTGGTGAACTGGTTAAGATGGGAGTGAAGTCGGTTCACGGCCCGGGGACGTCGATGAAGGAAATTGTCGAGAGTGTAAGGGAAACGGTTTCAGGCAACCGATAAATTAAAAGATGCGGATCATCTCCATGTTTTGAGCATGGTTATGAATTCTTCCTTTGTCACCACACCGTTGTATTCGCGGTATTGATTACCGTTATTGTCGAGAAAGATCATGGCGGGCGGGTCCGCGTTGCCGAGCATATACTGCGTGGTATCTTCTTCCTTGTCAGTGTCGACTT
>DASWIV010000045.1:0-7487 GCA_036397475.1 bacterium | reverse complement strand
AGTAGTTCTCCAGGAAAAAGTCATTGGCGGACGTCCGTGGTGGGGATTCATGCACGCGCTGGTATTCTGGGCGTTCCTTGTTTTCCTCCTTGAAACAACGGACATGTTCGCGCGCGGTTTCGGGTCACCGGTTGGTATTCTTGGGAATAGTGGATTCAGGCACGGCTACGAAATATTGGTCGCGATATTCGCTGCCGCCGCCCTTGTCGGGATCCTTGTCCTGACTTACAGGCGGTTCGTGATGCGTCCTCCAACACTTGGTAAAAAATTATCCGGAAAATCCGGGCTTGTTGCGGTCTTTATTTCATTGTTAATGATCACTTATCTTCTCCAGGTATTCGTGCTGGATAAATCGAGTGCAGTATTCAAGGTTAACTGGTGGGTGCATGTACTTACGATCCTCTCATTCCTCGTACTTATCCCTCATTCAAAGCACATGCACCTGGTCGCAAGCCTGTTCACGACATTTTTCAAGGACTTCGAACTTGCGAAAATTCATCCTCTGGACTTCAAGGCGGATGAGCCCGAAATGGGTGCCGAGACCCTGCTGGATCTCCCTAAGCATTCTGTCCTGGGAGCCTTTACATGTGTCGAATGTGGGCGATGTTACGACCATTGCCCCGCGCGTAATACAGGGAAGACACTCGATCCGAAAAAATTAATGCTGGATCTCAAAGACGCATTCCTCACCAATAAAGAAGGACCAACATACGAGGATGAGCGCTTCGCAGAAGCCATATTCCAGTGCACCACATGTGGCGCGTGCACCTATGAATGTCCGGTTGGAATCGATCAGGTTGTTCCCATACTCGAAATGCGGCGTGGGGCAGTAGCGAATTCGATTTTCCCTGACACAATGCGTCCGCTGTTCGACGGGCTCGAATCTACAGGAAACCCCTGGATGTACCAGCCAGCCGACGCTGCCGCCTTTATCTCGGAGAATCATTATCCGCAGTTCGAAAAGGGCAGGGTACTTTACTGGATGGGATGCATGGCTCGCTATGACGCGAATTACCAGCAGGCCTCGAAGGATTTCGCGAAATTGCTCAACCAGGCCGGAGTGAAATGGGGCGTTCTTCCGGACGAGACCTGTACGGGCGACGCTGCCCGTCGAGCTGGAAACGAATTTCTCTTTCAGATGCTGGCGGAACAGAATATCGAGATGCTGAATGAAGCCGGGGTTACGGATATCGTTACTACCTGTCCCCACTGCCTCAGGACACTGGAAGAGTATAAAGAGATTGGACTTAACAGGGATGTGTCAGTTACTCATCACACCGAGTACCTGAACAGGTTGATGAAGGAAGGAAAGCTTGATCTGCCAGCCTCTGTCACGGAGAAAGTCGCTTACCACGATCCCTGCTATCTAAGCCGGTACGGCGATGAGTCGGATACTATAAATCCACGGGAACTTGTGAAAAAATCCGGGGCGAATCTGCTGGAAGCCCGCAGGAACGGAAGAAGAAGTTTCTGCTGTGGAGCGGGTGGGGCGATGCTCTTCACCGAAGAAACACAGGGTAAGCGGATCAACCACGAGCGTGTCGAGGAGTTACTGGAGACAGGGATGGACAGCGTCGCGGTGGCGTGCCCGTTCTGCTCGATGATGGTGAAGGACGGACTTACGGATAAAGGCCATGAAAATGTACAGGTGCGAGATGTAGCCAGCCTGCTGGTAGCCGGATTGAACAACGGGCAGGAAGATTGATTTGTAATGTGTAATTTGAACATCAACGTTTTACTCTTTGTGGGATATCAGACATGGTGTATAATTAGACGGGAAGTATTAAGAGGAGGATTACCTGGAGGATTGGGACTTCCACATCGTAATTTCTTAATTTGCAATGCGGGGTATTACCATGGGCAAACAAAATTACCTGGATAATGAAAATCTGCTGAAATTATTTGTGGAACACACACCTGCCGCTGTAGCGATGTTCGACAGGGATATGCGGTACATACTGTGCAGTCGACGGTGGCTCGAGGATTACAACCTTGGTGATGAGGAAATTATTGGAAGGTCGCATTACGACATATTTCCCGAAATTCGAAATGAATGGAAAGAGATTCACCAGAGATGCCTGGAAGGCGAAGTGATGTCGCGTGAAGAGGATCCGTTCCCGAGGGCGGATGGTTCTGTCGACTGGGTCAAGTGGGAAATCCAGCCGTGGCGCACAAAAGACGGCGGTGTCGGCGGGTTGATATTGTTCACCGAAGTCCTGACCAGCCGGAAGGAAATAGAAGAGAAGTTCACCGAAAGCGAGAGTGTCTTCAGGATGCTTTTTGAGAACATGAATGAGGGTGTTGCACTGCATGAGCTAATATATAACCAGAACGGGGAGCCGGTTGATTACAGGATATTGCAGGTGAACAAGGCATACGAGCGCCACACAGGGCTTAAGGTCGATGAGGCACAGGGAAAAAAGGCGTCTGATCTCTATGGTACAGGTGTTCCTCCGTATTTTGATGTATATATGAGGACTGCTTTGAACGGAGAGCCGGCGATCTTCGAGACTTATTTCGAGCCAATGAAAAAGCACTTTCTGGTGTCTGTCTGTTCACCGTACGAAGGATGCTTCGCTACTGTTTTCGAGGATATCACCAGGCGGATTAAAATTGAGGAAGATCTACACGAGAGCCAGACTCAGATTGAGGAAATGCTCGAGAAAAAAACCCAGGAACTTCAAAAAGCGCAGGAAATTATCGAGGAAAATTTGAACACTCACTGATTTTTCATCTGTGAGTAAGAGCGCTTCATTAAAATCGTATCTGTCTCGATACTCGGACTCTCGCACACGAGAACTCCCCGCACATCGAATTCCCTGAATGTCCTGAAAAGATCCTTGTAATTGAAATCGCTCTCTTTTAATAAAAGGTGATGTTTTTCGCCTTTTTCACCGTACGCTATCCCCGAAAGATGCATGTGCATGTCCCTGAGTGAATCGTCGCCAAGCGCAGACGCGTACTCCTTCAAAATCGCCCTGAATTCGTCACGCGTGTTGTACTTTCCATTGGTTCTTGCGTGGAGATGTGACCAGTCGATACATGGCTGTATTCCCGGAACCTGTAGAGACGCATCAATTAATTCCTCGAACCGTCCCCACGCCGAATCCTTCCCGGTTAGCTCCGGTCTCATTATGATATTTAGTTTCTCTTTTTCAATCTGATTCTGAATTTTTTTAAGATGTCCTATGACTCTTTTATGTACAGGACGCCTGTCTTTAGCTCCCATCATGAAAGCGGCGTGGAAGGTGAAGCTCGTGCAGCCACAATCGACTCCACGCCGTGCGGTCAATACAATTCTTTCATACGACGAATTGATAATCCTGTCTTCAGGTGAATTCAGATTTATGAAGTACGGTCCGTGTGCTGTAAGTGCGCATCCGGTTTTTTTACGGATGGATTTTAACTCCGACGCTGTTTCATCGTTGACACCAACCCGTCGAACCCATTCGATTTCCATGCCATCGCAATTCAACTTCAGGGCATGCTTCATTCCTGCCAGAGTGCCACCACCTCCGGGTGTGGACAGTGGGGCTCCGGCGGTGGAGAAATTGAGTTGATCGTAAGGTGGAGTCCGCGGCCGTTTTTTCTTCTGTTTCGGCATGCGGATAATTTAACCGATGATGGCGGCAAGTCAAAATCAGTGCTTGAAGTGGCGCATTCCGGTGAACACGACTGCCATACCGAGTTCGTCGGCTTTTTCTATGACATCCTTGTCCATCCTGCTTCCGCCGGGTTCCATTATAGCGGTGACACCTTTTTCGTGGCACATCTCGACACTGTCCGGAAAACAGAAGCCGTCAGTGGCGGCACAGGCACCTTCCGCATTTTCCCCGGCTTTTTCGATCGCCATCCAGAAGCTGTCGACCCGCGCTGTGAATCCCGGACCTGTCCCGACAGTTCCGTTAGGTATCGCGAGGACGGTCGAATTCGAGCGGCAGTGTTTTACGACCCTCCACGCGACTTCCATGGCTTCCATCTCTTCAGGAGTAGGCTGGCGGCGCGTTACGACCCGGAACGATTCATCGTCCCAGTTGCTTGTGTCCATCTGCTGGATAAGCATTCCATGGGCGAGCGATTTGCCTTCGAGTTTTCCGGTCTGATCGATCGGGAGAACAAGGTCGGTTTTGATCAGCCGTACATTCTTTTTCTTCTTGAAAATCTCACACGCTTCCGGGGTGAAATCGAGCGCGACAATAACTTCAACGAATGCCTCGTTGATTGCGATCGCGCAGGCTTCATCGACCGTTCCGCTGATAGCCGAAACATTTCCGAATGAGGCAAGTTCATCGACAGATCGGGCTGCCCGATACGCCTCTTCTGAGGTATCGCCCATCGCGACACCTGTCGGATTCTGGTGCTTGACGATCGCGGCAGCGGTTTTCCCGGGGAATTCACGGACAAGTTTCACGACTGCGTCGATATCGAGCAGGTTGTTATAACTGATTTCCTTGCCCTGGATAATTTCGGCGTCCGTAATAAAATCGTGCGTATCGGCTGAGAGCCTGTAATATGCCGCTCTCTGATGAGGATTTTCACCGTAGCGAAGATTACTCACCTTGGTCATGGCAAGGGGCAGTAGGGGAGGGAGTATCCGGTTCTGGATTTCCTCTTCAGTGCCTACATCAGCAGGAAGCTGGCGGAAATATCGCGCGATGGTCCCATCGTAAACAGCTGTGTAATGGAAAGCGGTACGGGCGAAAGCTTCGCGCAGATCCTCGGGGATCCCGCCATTTTCCTTTAATGCGGAAAGGAGAATGTTGTACTGCTCCGGTTCGGTAACCACGCATACTGCCATGAAGTTCTTCGCGGCTGCGCGGATCATCGTCGGTCCGCCGATATCAATATTTTCAAGCGCTTCCTCGAGCGTGACTTCGGGATTGGATATGGTTTTCGCGAATGGGTACAGGTTGACGCAGACTATATCAATCGGAGGAATTCCGAATTTTTCCATTTCCGGGCTGTCATCTGTGCCTCTGAGGAGACGTATTCCGCTGCGGGCGGGACGTCGTCCGAGGATTCCGCCATGGATCTTCGGGTGGAGGGTTTTTACGCGTCCTTCGAACATCTCGGCAGCGCCGGTGTAATCGGAAACTTCGATGACAGGAATCCCCGCTTCCTGAAGCCTTTTGGCAGTGCCTCCGGAGGAGAGAATTTCTATTTCTTGTTCGTGGAGCCCAAGCGCGAATTCGACTATATCGGTTTTATCGTAGACCGAGATCAATGCGCGTTTTGGGTGGATCAAATCAGAGGGTGACATTTTTGGTTCCTTGTTAATTTATTCAAAACGGACAGGCATTGTGCTACTCATTTGAGCCTAAATCAAGGGGGAAATGTGTAGGGGAGGTTAAATGTCTGAGGAAGATTGGAAGATTAAGGAATATTATTGTTCTGTAACCCTCACATTGTAATAGTAACTTCCAAGTCCGTAAGATGGCTGCAAACTAATCCAGATTCTGAAATAAAATCCATCTTGTTCAAGAAGCTTTTCGAATTCTTGTTTGACCTGAGTCGAACCATCTGGAGCCTCAGCAAAATAGCTCGCAATTTGCATAAACCCATCTCGAGACATTTTCTGCTCAATTTCAAACTGATAATAGCCATGCTTAAAATAACGATTCTCATAATTATTTTTAAGTCTTGCGATGATTTCATTGGCACGTTGTTGCTGTTGGTGAAGCCTGATGTTATTCGCTCTATCTGAGAGGGTTATAAATACTCTGTTTTGCACACTATTAATTTTATTATAGGATTCATTAATAATCTGCCACGTATCATCGATTTCGTTTTTAATATCATTATCACATGGGTAAGTATTTGCACTTTCATATACTATATTAATTGAATCCTGATAAGGTTGAAGTTCATTTCTAAGGTTTTCTGCCACATCGTCGAATGTAGAATGAAGACTGGTAAAATTAATCGCCAATAATTGAGCATCACTAATATCGTCATTGTTATAGTCAAATCCAATTGCTAGTCTTAACTCGGAAGTGACTGATTCCAATGAAATGCTTCCTAAATCATTTTCAGATTCCCATTCATGCCAGATATCTCGCAAATACCGCTGAGATTCACTTTTATAGATTGCATAGAATGAAGTTCTTATCTCATCAAGTTCTTCATATTTTTCTGACTCATCAATTATTTCCTTTGCATACTTCAAATATTCTTCATCCACAGTCGAAGATTCCATAAGTTCGTATAAATTATTACTGAGGGTCTCGATTTTTTCTTTTTCTTCGCGGTGCAGCTTAATCTCATTAATTTTTACATTTACTATTAATGTAATTATGAGTCCAACTACTAAAATAAGAATTATTAGTGGTATTTTCGATGATAAATCGATTGGTTTTCTCTGTGAAGACTGAAATATTTTTAAATCCTCATGATATTTATTATAGTCATGCACAACATTTCCGCTGCTAATAATTTCATCAACAAGATTTGTCTCTCCATCATATTCAACGGGAATTTTTTCGCCGCATTTAAAGCAGTATAATGATTCGGAAGGTAATTCTGCTCCGCAGTTCTGGCAATACATGTTAACTTTGGGCTCCTGAAGGTTAACAATAAAGTCTAATCATTATAATATAATAAATCTATTAAATAAAGATAGGCTTAAACCAAACACAGAAGGGGTAGCGACGAAAAGATAAGGGAGTTTGCAGCAACATGCTGAGAATCACATCGAGTGTGAATCACGACCATGCTTGTCGTCGCGGAATCTGTCATTCACAAGTAAGTAGCATTGACAAACTTGTTTGTCAGTGCAACCCAGAAAATAGACACACACAAACTTCGCTGACGCTACGTTTGTGTATACTACAAAGCCATTATTCTTCCAGAGGAATCCTTCCCATGAACCCATCGCTGATCCGGTGCCGGAATCCTATCTTTTCGTCGCCGGACAGGTCAGTAGCATTGACAAACTTGTTTGTCAGTGCAACCCAGAAAATAGACACACACAAACTTCGCTGACGCTACGTTTGTGTATGCTACAAAGCCATTATTCTTCCAGAGGAATCCTTCCCATGAACCCTTCGCTGATCCGATGCCAGAATCCTATCTTTTCGTCGCCGGACATCCAGCATAGATATACTTCCTCTCCGTTCGGACGTATATGAGGAAAATCGACAAGGCCTATCCTGAAATCCTTGACTATGACCCCCCTCTTGTCGAGATCGCCGATTACTTTAATAAACTGCGAGTACTCATCCGGTGGAGGACCTTTTGAGTGTCCGTTGCCACGAACAGTCCATCGTCCGTTTATCGTGTCGAACCCCATTTTTGTGAGTTGGTGGAATAAAGTCCGCACAAGTCGAATGGATTCATCGACCCATGGGAGTATTTCAGATGCTTCGTCGAGCGTGAAATGTATTTCGTGCTGGTACTGGTCCAAAATCGGTACTCGCCTGTTGCGATTGGTTGGCCCTTAGGATAGCATTAAGCAGGCGGAAATTGAAAAAATGAATCGACATGAATTT
>DASWIV010000044.1:0-6791 GCA_036397475.1 bacterium | reverse complement strand
AGTGCTAAAAAGAAAAAAATACCACTGCAAGCATTTTTCTATCCAGCTTGACGCGTCCAGTCTCGGATATTCATACCTATACGTTCTACATCTTCCTTGGCAAGAAGACCCCCATGCATAGTTATATTACGGGATTTTTCTAGTGTCGATAATACAGCTTTAGCCCACTCCATATTTGATAGTACATCTTCAAATGCAATCCAGTTAGTGACAATGATTGATGATAGATCGCTGAAATCACAGTAGTTGATTTCGGATGCGCCCCGTGCTCCGTGCCATTTGAATTTCACATCTTCTTCCATACGGGATTTTACTTTATCGCGAATTTTTTTGGGAACATTTTGCCACCAGTTAGCACCATGGTGGTCTTGCATTGCTTTTACTACTAAGTGACGAACCATATTCTCAAACGCATGGATAGCCGTGTAAACGATGCTCATGCGTTGAGCATCTGATAAGCAGTCTGGCTCGATAAGATCATAGCAAAGCGACTTCTGTAGTTCCCTTGCTTCTTCATTCCCGAAATGTTTACGACGATGTCGCCCGACTTTGTCGAGGGCTTCCTCCGTTAGTAATCCGCGATATACAAATGAATATATGTTATCCACGGCGTGCACCTAAATGTTCACGTAAGGATCGGAATATGGCATCATAAACGGCTTGATCGCGTGATTCTGGGAGCACTATGTTGATATGATATTGAAGAGATTCTAAAGTAATGGAGGAATTTTGCGGTTCAAGGACGCGTTCTTTAGACAATGGTTCGGTCTCTTTATCTTTAGCCGGTTTCTTAGAAGGCTCGCCTTCTTCCTTGCCTGTTTGCGGTTTGACCTCTGAAAAGTCTGCATACTCGCAAAGCGCAGTGAATGTTTTTGCTATCCGATCAATGACATTATTTGTTTTCTTGCCTGCAAACAGAGTTCGCAGCTTGTTTTTTATATCTGTTGTTGGCAGGTCATTCGCTTTTTTATTAACATTAAAAAGATCAGTGTAAGCATCCTTTATTGCTTGAGCGAGTGCCGTTTTTGCTTGCGATCTATCCATGAAATCGTAATAGCGTTGAGTGGGGACTCCATCGGCTGATAAAAAATCCAGATCCTTCAAGATGCCAATAAAAAGGCGATCATTTGTGCTCGTAAATCCAAGATTCTCTAGAAACTTGATTGTGAATCGATCAGGTGGCTGCGCATCAAGGATAGCATCGAAATAAGCCGGTATAGCTGCGGGTTTCTGTGAGTAGCTGTCAGGTAAACTCATCTGTAAAGCCTCCTAGAGATCTCCAGAATGATAATGCGATCCTTGGAAAAAGCCAAGTTTTAGCGGTGTTGTTTTTATGCTGGATTATCCCCCACTGGTTGGTTCGGAAAAAACGGGGAAGGCTAAGCTTCCCCTGGGGTACGAAATAATCCGGATAAGGCCTGCACTGCCTCCCGCGACGCATTTGGGTCGGCGGTGTTCGGAATCGTTCTCACCGGCGTCTGTTTCGTCCAGTCCTGTGGCGAATTGAATATCGCTGGGGGTTCCGATCGCGGGAGTCGCAGTGCTGTCAAGCCACCTGAATCTGACCTTACCGATAATTCCGTTCGAGTTAAAATCAGCCCTTTCGATTGTTACAGCGGCAGCGTTGAAATCTAGCAATGCCGGGTCGGCTCCGGTCACGTGCTGGATTGTCGCCAGGTCGATATCGTGATATCCCGCAGAAACGTTCGTGCCTTCAAAGATCACCTCGGCATCGGTAAAAATAGTTGCCTGACGATACGGGGTTAATGAGTCAGGCGTTGTGGGCACGCTGCCTTTTGAGCAACTTATGAGCGCCAGCAGACATGCCGCCGTAAGCGTCAAAGATACAATCCCTTTCATTTTATCCTCCTCAAGTTAAGTGATGGGTATTGGGATTTATTCTACTATGGAAAATCTACCTCAACATCTACGATGTCGTAGGCTCTGATCCGTTGTACGCCCAATGGCACACTCATGTCATAGCCAATAGCAACCGCGAACCGCCATTTTCCTTCTCCCAAATAGCCGGGAGCAATTAATCCGGGCAGCATCGCAGTTTCATCCGGACCGGTGCCTTCCAGACAATCCGGCATTTTGTCGATTGTACAAATTCCGCTTCCAAATGAAGGTGAATCCTTCTCTTTATTAATGCTGAAACGCCTAGGCGCATCAGAAGTGCTCGTCCCTTGGGTCTCTGACGGGATGTACCATGATTTCCACTCTATCCACACTTCCTCGCAATTCGGTTGGTTCGTACACGAACCACAGCAATCCAGATCTTCGATCACTTCATCATTGTTCAGAACCAGTCTGAAATAATACGGCTCCGGTTGATTAGCGGAAAATGGAAAATCATTCAGCGGGTCGGTGACGGGGGTAACCGTCGGAGGCTCCCAGCATGCATCGACAGCGTAGCTTGCGACAACCGGTCCCGGCGGAAGCGCGATGTGATATGTCCTCGTGACAGTCTGCCCCACACGGAACATGTGACGCTCTTCGTCGGTATAGAAATTGATGAATCCATTGATGTTCGCGGTCGGCTCGCCGTTCGTGTATTTTCCTGGCCAGTAATTGAATATGGGCATTTCATTATCTGAGGGCCATTCGGGGCACCAGCGAGGAGTGTAACCGTCGGGATTCAAAAGCTCGGGATCGCCGTACTCTCTATAGCTGACTCTGGCAGTACCATTATAAAATGGGAAAGACGTATGTGACTTCCACTTGGATTCCCATGATCCATTGAACATGATAATCCCCTTAACATCGAATCCGGTATATTCAGGATTGTCGGGGAACGGGTGACGTATCTGAACATTTAAATTAATAGTGCTGTCGCCGTTGTTCTGGATGCTTGTGATCTTTAGGCAGTCCTCGCAATACTCTTCCAGAAATTTGAGTGCGTTCAGATGGAACCGTCCCGCGCGTTTCGGAACTACGTCTGCACGATCATGGGATTCATTGAAATACAAGTCCCACTCGCCAGATAACATATGCGGATCATGCACTTCTGCGCCCCGCGACGTAAACTCCACATCGGGCGGCTGATTTATTTCAGGAACAACGGAATTTCCTCTGGCGCATCCGGCCAATAGGAGTAAAATGAAAAGGATCGCACTTCCTCTCATATCTGCTGCCTCCTTTTCTCTAATTCTACCCCCCCCCTTTATTTTTGTCAAGGCTATGATTAAGCCGTTTTCCACTTTGAATAAATCGTATAAGACCTCCACTGCCTCCCGCGACAAAACCGCCGTTCAGGAATAAAAGGAACAAAAAATCGCCTGTGCTACTATGTAACTGGTTGTTACTTTGTAAAACAGGCTATCTTGAAACGATCATCTAGCGATCCTCTCGCTGGCCGTCAAGAGATGAATTCCTGACGATAGTGCCAAGCCGTAAGCTATTTCCCTGGCCCCGACCGGAGGCAGTGTAAAACCAGTTTACCAACAAACTTTCGGCTCTCCAACTTACATTTAAAAACTTCTGTTGACACGCTGATTATTCGGCGTGGTATGTTGGCATAGCAGAGTACGAAAGTCCTTTGAGATCCTCTCTAAATCCAATTTCAAAAACCTCAGTTAGGAGAATTTTCATGTTTGACGAAATCTACGTCGAGCACGGGACATCCGCCGCCCGGGTTTCGGCATCATGAGCTTTCCGGAATCCTGTCATTTTTACCTGCTTTTCACTCAACTCAATCCCCTTCCTGCCGATAAACTTACTTGTCTCGCGTTTTCACTACGCGGCAGGGTGCGCATGCATCCTCAAATCTCGTTTTAGAAAGGAGGTGAAAAATTTTATGGTTGACATGCCATTTAATGTGGTAAATCTCAACTTTGCTCTCGACATCCCTCCCCCGACTGTAGCACCGGCAAAAGCGCCCGATGCGGTAAAAGCGCCGGAGGTTTCCAAAACGGAGACTTTCCGGAAAGTCCTTAACCGTATCGGGGACCGCGAACCCCCAAAAGCAACCGCGAAAATTGCCGGTAAGAATCAGGGGGATAAACATGTCGGGAAATCCGACGGAGATCCCGCCAGAACCGCGGATACCGATTCAGCGGGCAAAACGGGGCACGAAGGAACCCAGGTTACAACGGGAAACTCAGTAGATGGAGATAATTCGGAAGCCGATCAATCCGCTTCCGAACCTTCAGATGTTGAGTCCAACCCTCAAACCCCGGTCACTCCTGAAGAATCGCCCCCCGCGGTAATCAGCGAGGTGAATTTCTCTGAGATTCTCTCAATCGCGGATAATCTGGTTGTTCTTCCGCAGATTCCTGTAACAGGTCTGCCCCAACCGGTTACCGTATCCGAGACACCTCTCGCGGCGAATCCCCAGCCCGTTGTGCCATCCGGCACCGTTCCCGGGTTCAGCCAGATTCTCGGTCCGGAAATTGAACCTGATCTGCCGATCCAGGTTCCGGCTGCTGACATCGACCTGCCAATTCCCGAGATCAGGATTCCGCAGCCCATAGTTCCGGACCGTCCGCTGGTGAGGGATAATGTTCCGCTGGTAATTCCATCTACCGAGACGGAATCCCCGGAGCTCCTGTTCAATCAGAGAACTCTCAATCCGATTCAGACCCAGCGTCCGGAATGGACAGGCCTGATCAATTTCGATGAGCTTCTCGATACGTCGGGTAATCGCGATCGGGATTTATCACCGCAACTCGACCAGGTTGTCCGACGCAATTTCTCTGTCACGGAGCCGGTTATCAAGCCGGAACCTAAGGGGTTCCAGCACGGGCGCGATTTCTCATCCCGGAATTTTGAATCCAGATTTAACGATCCGGTTATTGAAAATCCACGGGTACGCATTCAGAACTTCGCTCCGTCCAATCCCCCTCCCACGGTTAACGCCCCGCAGGGAAATCCATTGAATTACGCGTTTGCGCGTAACGTATTTCGCGGCGATGTCCTGAACCAGTCGGTTAATCCGATTACCGGGACCGCAACGGAATCCGCGCAGCCTCTCCAGGCGCGTCCTTTATCGCAACCTTTATTTTCCACGGTGAAATTCACACCGGAGAATATCGTCAGCGACGTAAAGGAAGCCGTGATCAGGCTGGCGTCCGATGGCCGTGGCGAGGCCCGACTTGTCCTGCACCCGCCGGAGCTGGGTGAGATAGTGGTACGTCTCGAGAGCGCCAGGCACGGCGTTTTCAGAGTCGAATTCACAACTTACTCGCCGGTGGTGCGCGAAGCACTTTCCGCGGGACTCGACAAACTTACCGACGCTCTCAAGAGTGAGGGACTCACACTGGAACACTCCGATGTGAATCTTAATATGCAACTGGGAGCCGGACAGAGCGATGGAAATCCCGGACAGCCGTCCGGCGACACTTTCACCGCGTCCGGTGATTTACCGGACATCAATTTTGTGTTTGATGAAAGCGATGTTATCGCTGGTATCGAGCCATTACCCTACGGCTCTACACTCAGCGTACTCGCGTGATTCCTGATGCAATTTTTAACAATGTAAAGGATGAAGTTATGATACTGGCACAGGAAGTAGCAAATCTTATTAACGCCGCTCAACTTCAGTCCCCGCCAAGGGACCCGTCGAACGATCTCGACAAAGAGGCGTTCCTGTCGCTACTCGTGAAGCAGTTGAGTTACCAGGATCCGCTCGATCCGATGAAGAACGAGGAATTCGTGAGCCAGCTTGCCGCATTCGGCTCGCTTGAACAATCCATCAACCTGAATGACAGCTTCAATCAGTTCATGACGTTCCAGCAACTGACCCAGGCGTCGACACTCATCGGCAAAGACGTTATCGCCTTTGTCCAGACCGAAGATGGCGGGTTCGCTCCCGCTGCCGGTGTTGTCGAGCAGGTAGTCATGGTTAACGGTACGCCATACCTGAGACTTGATTCAGGCGATGAGGTTCCACTTTCCTCGATCATTTCGGTCGAACGGGCTGGCGGCTCAGACAATCCGGATGCGCCGGATGAATCCGGAGGTGGGTAGTCATGTCCATTCTTCCGATTAATCCAGGTACTCCGATTCTTGCTCCACAGGAAACGACTAACGCCAGACGGTCGGGATCGGCCGCGGTATCTCAAAACCCAAATGCCTTTCAACGAGAATTAAGCCGGCTGACGAAACCCGAGAAATTGAATTTCTCGCGGCACGCGTCGAAGCGCCTCGATATGCGGGGTATCTCATTCACACCGGATGGGATCAACCGGATTTCGACAGCGATTGATAAAGCCGCGTCAAAGGGCAGCCGTGACACGCTTGTACTGGCTGGAGAGCTTTCACTTGTCGTGAATGTTCCCTCGAGAACGGTTGTCACGGTAATGGGACGGGAAGACATGAACGAATCGATAGTCACAAACATCGATTCGACAGTCTTCGCATGAGAATAAGAGTAAGCGGATTTCTTAAGACAGGATAAGTGAGATGGAAGGTTCGGACCTCCAGGAGGAGAGCCCCACTCACGGGAACGGATGAATTCCGTTCCACTTCCAAAATGTAAGGCGAAATATTTCACGCGCCAATGCCGGCGCTGTGTATTCGACGTTTATGGAATCATGCGATACGTCGGGTGTTTAACTAATTAACTCCTAAGGAGGTCGATTATAAAATGCCAGGAAGTGCATTTTATGCCGCAATCAGCGGATTAAAGAGCCAGCAGATCAAGCTCGATGTTATTGCGAATAACATTGCCAACTTGAATACGTTCGGCTTTAAATCGAGCAGGGTCGCGTTCAGCGACTTGTTGTCCCAGACCCTGCGTGCCGCGAGCGCGCCCCAGGGCGGTCGAGGTGGTACAAACCCCATCCAGATCG
>DASWIV010000043.1:0-8292 GCA_036397475.1 bacterium | reverse complement strand
ATGAGCCTGTGGAGGTCTGGATTTATCCTGATAATGTTCCGAGTCCTGTTGATATCACTCCTGACGGACTCAATGTAAAAATGCACTCCTATGCGGTCGATGGAGATTACCTGTATGTAAGCTCCGGACCATACATGTCGCAGCTGAATATATTCGATATCTCAGACCTTTCAAATCCTATATTTGTAAAGGCAGTCGATGGAATGACAGAAGACTCGACATTCGGGCAGGTGATCGTGGAAAATGGATACGCGGCGGTCAGCGATGCAACAAACGGAGTACTATTCTATGATGTTGATCCTCCGGAAGATGCGGCATTTATAAACTTCGTCGCATATCCGGGCGAGGTGTTCATGGGATTTCACAACGGATACCTGTTTGTGTCTTATAACCAGAGGGTAGATATTTTCGATGTCGATCCGATAGAAGAATTCAATTTCGTCAAATCCATATTCAATACCACGCAGGGATATCCGGCGTTTGACGGTAATTACGCGTACATCTACGGGATCGACAACCACATTTCGGTTATCAATATTTCGTCTATAGGAGGTTCATTCAAATCCGGGGAGTTCGAATTGCCTGTGTCCGCGCAGGGAATTTCATACGATGTGGTGGATGGATACGCGTACGTCATATTTGAGCAGAGTGAAGAGGTCGGGATGAAGATTTACGATGTCAGTCTGCCGTTAAACTGGGTGCTGGTCGGGCAGCTTACAAATGTTAACTGGGTACATGATCTTATGGTAATCGGGGATGTTTGCATTTTCGCAGGACAGGATGTCGTGTCTGTAGATATATCCGATAAGGCCAATCCTACGGTAATAAATACTGTCGCGGAGGATGAAATTTTTGATTACATTCGGTCAGATGGATCGAAAGCTGTGTTGTCCGGAAGAGAAGACAGCTTCACAACTTTCGATTTCTCAGACCCGGGTTCTCCTGTGGAAAATCAATTTTATCCTACAATCAACCGTGTTGAAAATGTGCTTTCTGAAAAAGACCGATGTGTTTTGAACGGCAATGACACCAATGACCTGAAATTCTCAACAATTGACGCTGATGGAATCCCGGCGATCTATTATTCAGATCGAGCTGTTGCGATGCCGGATGCGGAAATTTCAGGTGATTACCTCTTAACAGGGTCTGATTTCGCGCTCGATAATATCGATGTTTTTGAGTTAGCGAATCCTGAGAACAAGTGGACCTTTAATACCCCGGAATTCATCCAGATGGTGAGGATGGAAACGGCAGGCAGGTACGTTTTCATTTCTGATGCATTCAACATCTACGTTTACGAAAACAACATTCCGGGTTCGTTGGATTATGTAACTACAATTTTGCCTGGTGTGATTCACAATGATTTTAAGGTCACCCAGGGACACCTGTTATTGCATTCCCTGACCCACCTGGACATTTATAGCATTGAGGATATCTCATCGCCTGAACTTGCCGATAGTCTCGACATTCCCGATGTTAACAGCTCCAGGTTGATGTTGTCTGGTGGTTACGTTTATACATACCCATGGATTACTGACGCCACTACCGTATATGTGATTGATATATTTCCAGTTAGCGAAGCCGGGCATGTCTCTACTATAAGTGTCATGGATTCCGGTACTGAGCTGGATGTCCAGGGAAGATATCATTACCTATTCGATGACACAGGACGGCTGCGGATATTCGACATGGTCGATCCGGCTAATCCGGCGTCAATTTTTGAAGAGACAAATTCGCCGGAATGGAATGGTTCCACAGCTGTTGAAAATAATCACCTATATCTCTCTCAGGATTACTATGGCGTGAAAATATTTGAGCTCTGATGATTAATTTAAACGCTTTAAATCCCGTTAAGCCCACTGGTTGACTTACACTGTCCCGCAAAGTAACCTTATTATCTCCCCAATAGGTCGGGGAGATATTTCATGCTGGAGTAACCATAAGTGACAGAATTACCGACGATAGAACCATCCGAGATTATCGAACTTCACACGGAGTTGATTTCAAGATTGGCTGCGACGCCTGAGGGTTCCCAGGGATTTTCCGGGGTTGACAAGGTTATAGGGTTCAAACTGAAGGACCCGGATGTTGTCATGAAAATGACGCTTTCCGGGGAGAATTCGAATATCGTTGGCGTAGGTGAGAACGAGGCACTGGACGCTAACATCTCCGTGACCATGCCCTGGGAAGTCGCCCACAAATTCTGGTCGGGTAAGCTTGACCTGATGGGCCAGCTCCTGATGGGGAAGGTAAAGGTCGAGGGTGGAGATATGGACCCCCTGTTCAGGCTGAAGGGGCTTGTCCCCAAGGCGAGGGAAGTCTACGCGGAGATCATGAAAGAGCGATACAGTTGAGCCTGGACGTAGATTCCGGTGTCTGAATAAGCGCTGAAAAAATTACACTGAAACCGGATTAAATCCGATATTATCAATATGAATAAGCGCCTTTACCCAATCAATTTTTGCTTTGTTCTGAGCGGCATGATTATCATGCTTGCAATGCTGGCCGCTCCGGCAAGGTCGGAAACCTACCGTTATGTAGATAAAGAGAGTCCGCTTTCTATCGATATCCTGAATCATGTCGCCGGGAAACTTCCCACCCTCAAGATCGCCGATTATGAATTCATTAACCGGACGGTACAGGTATCCGCGCTCGATTACAATGTAGAGCCGAGCATGATACTCGCACTGATGGAAGCGGAGGAGTCGTACGCCGGGTATCCCCAGTCGCGGCTGTACTATTTCAACCTCGATATGGGGACACTTGCGGATAACGCGGTTTTTCCAGTGGCGTGGTTCGACGCGGAACGGGTCGCAAGGTCGTATGTCCAGCAATACGGAAGGTACGATGAAAAGGAACTTGCAATAGCTGCGTATTTTGTCGGGCACCAGCAGATCCCCGGCGGCGCCGGTGTTTCTTCACTCCCCCAGAATTTAAAAGATATTGTAAGCCTTGTGCTGACCCTTGACGCGGAGTACTCCCATTTTGGAGAGAGGTATGGTCCGCAGGTAGTGGAAACGAATGACGATACGCCGATATCGTCATTTGTCATGCCCGTGGTCGATTATTCGGAGATCGAACAGGCGTATATTCATAACATGCGGGAATTTAATCCGGGGCTTGATGAAGAAACGGCGAAGGAGATCTTCGATGCGATCAGCAGGCATGCCGAGGCGTTTCCAAGGGTTGACGCGAGGCTGGTTATGTCGCTTGTCGCATGTGAATCCAGTTTCCGGCCGGACGCTGTTTCGCATGCCGGCGCTGAAGGACTAGGACAATTGATGCCGTTTACATCGGAGAGATTCGGGGTTTCTGACCCGTTTGATATCGATGAAAATATTGAGGCGACGTTCGCTTATCTGGACAGGGAACTGGAGCGGTGGGGCGGATATAATTATTCCATTGACAGGGTCCTTGCAGCTTATAACGCCGGACCGAACGCCGTGCAGCAATATACGGACGCGCCGTATCATGGAATTCCACCGTACAGGGAAACGCAGAATTATGTGCCAAAAGTCATCGGTTACTATTTCCTGTTCCTGCCGGCGGAAGAACGTCCCGAAAAATTAATGAGTGGGACCAGGTTTTACGACCGGCTGGTTAACGAATACCTGTAGTATTAAAATATTTTCGGAGTACACATCTTGAGCGAATCGGTAACCTCCATTAAAAAAACAGCCCTTCACCAGTGGCATGTGGATCAAGGCGCGCGAATGATAGAATTCGCAGGTTTCGACATGCCCGTCTGGTACAAGTCGATCAATGACGAACACCGCATGGTAAGGACATCGGCGGGTTTGTTCGACCTTTCCCATATGGGTGAATTGTTTTTCAGGGGACCTGACGCTCTCGACAGAATTCAGTGGCTTACCACAAATAACGCCGCAAAACTCGAACCCGGACAGGCGCAATACACCCTGGTCACAAACGAAAAGGGCGGAATTCGCGACGATGTGATCGTGTACAGGACGTCGCAAGACGAGTATATGGTTGTCGTGAATGCGTCGAATGTCGAAAAGATAATCGGGCATATTTCCGGGCAGTTCTCGCCTGATGTGTTTGAAGACAGGAGTGACGAGATAACATTGATCGCGCTGCAGGGGCCTGAAGCTTCCGCGATTCTTGGAAAAATTATTTCTGACAATTTATCCGGGTACAAGCCATTTTCAGTCTTCACGACGAAGATGGGTGAAATTAATGTAACTATCGCGAGGACTGGTTATACGGGTGAGGATGGATTCGAGATTTTCTGCGATAATCCCTCCGCCCTGGAAATCTGGAGCAAAATAATGGAAGCCGGAGGAGAAAAGGTCGAGCCGATAGGGTTGGGAGCGAGGGACACCTTGAGGCTCGAGGTTTGTTATTCATTGTATGGAAATGAGATAGGTGAGGAATCAGATCCTTTTGCCGCGAGGCTTGGATGGGTAATAAAATTAAAGAAAGGCGATTTTCTCGGCAGGGACGCAATTGTCAGGATGAAGGAAGAAGGATCGCAGGTGAAACTGGTTGGATTCGAGGCCGATTCCGGACCGATACCGCGTCATGGCTTGAAGATATTCAATAATGGCGAGGAAGTCGGCGAACTAACAAGCGGGTGTTTATCACCGATGAGCGGAAGGAGAATCGGGCTGGGGTATGTCCCGAATGAGATATCGGAAACCGGGACTGTCCTTCAGATCGAGCAGAGGGGAAGAATGTCGGATGCGACTATTGTAGAGTTGCCGTTTTATTCACGTCCGTAATTTACGGTATGCTCCGCCCCCCATAGCTGTCGGGCCTTGGAAATGTCAGGTAAAGGTTAAAGATTTTATTAATAAACCCCCTTTTTCCTTGAAATAAACCCACTATCTCATTAAAGTACACCTTCATCGTACCTATCCCACCAGCTTGCGTGATTTATAATGCTTACCCCTGAAAATCTACGTTACACAGAGTCTCACGAATGGATCCGCCTTGAGGGCGAAGAGGCGTATGTCGGTATTACCGACCATGCCCAGAGCGAACTTGGCGATGTTGTGTATGTCGAACTTCCTGAAATAGGGAACACATACGCGGCGGGCGAAGAATGCGGGATGATTGATTCAGCGAAGACCACATCGCCTCTTATCAATCCGGTATCCGGAACAATCTCGAAGGTAAACGACGCGCTTGGTGAAAGGCCTGAACTGGTGAATAATTCAGCGTATGAGGAAGGCTGGATGTATGTCCTGAAGCCTCAGAACCCCGGTGATATCGATAACCTGATGGACGCTGGCGGTTACCAGCAGTTTGTCGCCGAAAATGGTTAATTATTAAGGCTATTTTATTGCCTGCAGGTTACCATAGTGGTAACATTGATTCCTTAATTCCGCAGCATTGATCACTCCACGCTAATATTTATCTCCTCCCCGGAGGCAAAGTTGTATGAACATAAAGTCGGTTTATTTTGCAGCTGGACTGGTGCTGGCATTATCCTGTTCTGGCGGGTCTGGCGACCCATCGACCCCGCAACTATCAAATGAAAATTCGGTAAAAGATATTAGTTTTTCAAAAACTTCAGAAAATTCAATGATCCTGGGAGCGTGGGATGTAATAATCGACCCTGTTGCTGGAACTGTCGAAGCGGTTCCTGTCCGGTCGATGCAGCAGCACTGGAACGTGACCCCGTTGATCTCTCCGCCAAAGTGTTTCGACTGTTTCAAGGTAAAGAACCTGTCGTATAACGCGAGCACCCAGGTCGTGACGGTGGATATAGGATTTTTAAATCCAAGCAATATTACGGGCTACGATGTCAGGGGAATTATTACGGATTTCGGATTTCTGACGCTTCAGAATCCCGATGGATATACAGATCTGTTTTCCGGCACCCCCGGAGATATAAACCCGTTCGTGGCGTACCAGTCCGGTCCCGGAAACAGGGAATTTCCGGGCCAGACAGCGCTTTTTGAAACGCTCCAGATTCATGATCCGAATTTTCCGCAGTTTGGAATGTTCACATATATTGTAGAAGCAAGCTGGCCGACGAACTGCAACGAGCCATACGAGGTCGCGCTTCAGAGTATCGCCGGTCCGTTGTATTCGGATGGCACAAACGCGGTATTGGCCAGGGTATACGCACGTGACTGGCAGAATAACGTGGAAAGTGTAACCATCGACATGACACCGATCGGCGGGACAATACAGCCAATGGCACCAGATGTTGTTCCGGATGTCTGGACCGTGTTCATCTCAGCCGCGACAGGTACACCGGTTGGATCATACGATCTGCTTGTCAAGGCGACAAGCGGCGATCCTGTCGATCAAACTCCGGATATGTACAATTACATTAAAGTTCAGGTGATCAACGCCCCAACTCCTGGTGCCGAGGTTTTCGGTCCTCCGGAGAGGGTTTCCAATACACCGGGTGAGAGTTTTATCTGGCCACGGCACTCGATCGCGGTAACGGGCGATGGTGTCAGCCATGTAGTGTGGGTGGATAATTCCCCGGATCCCGAGTCGATAGGATTTCATGTCTATTATTCCAAACGCGATCAGGGTATGTGGACAAGCCCAATGCAGATCGATCCGAACGATCAGCAGGCTGTATACGCAACAATCGCCGCCGATTCAAGCGGCACCCTTCATATTGTGTGGGAAAACGAAGCGCCCTGGGTACTTGGCAGCGATATAAATTACGCATCGTCGGAAGATAATTTCGCAACATTCGACACAATTCAGACAGGAGCTGATGGACTTAGAAATGTCCATCCAAGAATTGAAACGGGTCTGAACGGATCGCTTAATATCGCGTGGCATTCGCTCGAGACTATAGATTTCGATCAGCATGAATACGATGTGTGGTACATGGAGCGTCCTTCGGGGTCGATCGTGTGGCCTCCTGCTGTTTCTGTCGCCGCGACCGACCTGGTTGTCCAGGCGTTTCCCGCACTGGCGATTGGTGACAGCGACAATGCCTTCATAGTGTTCTCATCCGACATGAACGGGTCAAGCGCTGTTTATTCAACGAACAATCTTTCAGGAGACTTCGCCGCTCCTGTCCAGGTGACGGCAAGTACTTCATACCAGCCGGCAATTGACATAAGCCCGACCGGGGATCTGCTTGTGGCGTATTTCGAATCTTCGGACGGAACCTATTCCGATATAGTGATGAAGAAATCTTCGAACCAGGGCCAGTCCTGGGACGATTCAATCGGAGTCAGCACATCCAACGATTCATTCCAGATCGCGCCCGATATCGAAGTCACGTTTGATGGCGATATTCATGTCGCATGGCATGAAGAAGACGATACCGGTCGCCCGATGCGTGTCTTATACCGGGAATGGCTCTTAACCAATCCGGACTGGCAGGATATCCAGGAACTTGTCCCGTTGGGAGGGCGCGGCGCATTCCCAAGTATGGACAGCGACCTGCAGAATCATATCCACCTTGTATCGCAGATCCTGACTCCGGGAAATCCACCGGCGGGTCCTAACTACGAGATATGGTATCGCTCGAGCGCAGAAGAGTGAAAACCTTAAAACAAGCCAGCTACAAATAAATTTAGCTGCAATAAGACCCCGGAAGCTATCAGTTTCCGGATCCCCTCTTAATTTTTTTTCAGATCCATTGAATTAGATTAACAACGGTTAATCCCGAACCCATGATTTTATTATGGGGAAAGTAAAACATGCCTGAAAGTACGAGAAAAAAAGCTCGCGGTTTTTTACATCTCAGGGACGCCGAGTCGATTCTGGCGGTAGTTGCCGGAATCCTTTTCTGCATGATCGTACTCCTCCTCCTTCCGGAACCGGCGACCGGCGAGACAACATCCCAGTACAGGATGTCAGAAACCGAGTACCAGGAACAGATGCATAACGCCAGCGTTAAAATGAGTAATGCCGAGACATATCCCGAGCGACAGGCTGCAGCCAGGGAAATGGCGTCGATTAAATCCAGGTACACAAATCCTTCCCCCGCGTTTAAGGGCTACGACGGTATCGGGCTCTTGCGCTGGGCCTCCATCATTACTATATTGATACTCAGCGGCAGGCTGATTTTCCTTGGGTACAAGGAAATCAAATACGGTCTGGCAGCCTGAACGCCGGAGCTATCATGAAGAAAGTTCTCATCGCCTGCGACCACCGCGGGATCGCCATGCGTGACAAAATTGTCGAGTGGTGCAATGAACATGGTTTCCAACCGGTCGATATGGGTCCAAAGGATGCTGCAAGTGTCGATTACCCGGATTACGCTGTGCCGTTATGTGAAGAAGTCGCAAAAAACCAGGATGGTCCTGTTGTTGGAGTCCTTGTCTGCGGATGGGGCAACGGGAT
>DASWIV010000042.1:0-15863 GCA_036397475.1 bacterium | reverse complement strand
GAGATTGCTTTCGGCTGAATAAAGCTCGCCCAGCGCCACCTGATTATCTGAATAACCAATATTACCTGTGCTTACAAGCTGTTCGAATAATTCCGAATTAGTCCGGACGATGTCCTGAGCCGAGTGAAGATATCCTAATTCGAAATACGATTTCATCACGTCGGTCAGGACATCGCGGACTTTTTTCTCATAGCGTATCCCCGCCATCTCCGCCCTGACATTCGCGATGTCGCCCATCAGGCTGCGCTTCCTCTGGTTCGGGATCATCTGCATAAGCTGAATACCGAAATCGTTCGAGCCGTTGCGTGTTTGCATCGGCTCGGGAAACCAGTTGAAGTTAAGCTTTGGGTCGGGAAGCGAGACTACCTGGGGATACACTTCGACCATAGACTGCCATTGAGATCTGGCAGACTTAATTTCCGGATTATTCTCGAATGCCGCCACCATCATTTCCGACAGGCTTTCATTACTATCCATATTCATTCCCAGTTCCACAGATGGAACCAGGTCCATCCCACAGACTGGGCAAATATCGTCAGGGTCGAATGAAACCTGCTCAGGATGCATGGGGCAGGCATATAAATCTCTCCCCTTGTCCGGGTCACCTGTGACGTAGCCCGCATGGGCAAGCAGATTGACTGCATTGTTATCCGCATAAACAGGCGTCACAGGTGATACTCCGGACAATAGGAGAAACACAATTCCTATAAGAAAAAATATTTTTAAACTCTTAATGCTCATGTCCATGATGCATGCCCGGATCAACTTCATGTCCAGGGTAAATACCGAGATACTGGACAATGGCATCAATCGTCTCGTCATCCAGCTGGGCAAACGACGGCATATATTCGATTCCGACTCCCTCGGGGTCCTTGATTATGCCAACCATTGTGTCATATCCATGTTTTTCGCCAGTACCTTCCAGATCCGGACCGACGCCATCGCCTCCGCCAATCGAATGGCAGGCAAGGCAGTTCGCGTTGTACGCTTCTTCTCCAAGCGCGAGGTCAGCGGTCGGGCCAGACTCTTCCATGCCTTCATGCTCATCGCCGTTCTCTTCGTCGCCGTTATCCATTCCGTCCATATGGTCATCGTCATGTCCCTCGTCGTCCATCGGGACCATATCCATACCGCATTGAGGGCACTTGGCGTTCGGATCCATGGATGTTTCTTCATTGTGCATCGGGCACCAGTACATTGGCATATCAGCCATGTCTTCATGTTCACCAATTTCCGACTCCGGAACCATGTCCATATGGCAAATCGGGCATGTTGCATCCGGGTCATCGGAAGTCTGGTCCGGATGCATTGGGCATGCGTACGTTACCGCAGCCGCGACACTTCCGTCATCGTCCTGCGTGGCATTGGTGTCATTGGCCGGCGCATCATTTTCCTGGGTAGTAGCGGGACATCCCGTTAACAGCAGCACTAATAGAACCAGTCCTCCCAGAAATGTTGCGAGTAAAACCTTTTTACTCATTCTTTATTCTCCTTTTTTGTCCTTTGGAGTTTTCTCCGGGTTCCTCTGCCTGTTCAATTAATCGTTTCAGTTCATCGAGCACGGCAGGATCTCTCCGGGCATTATCGACAAATGCCGCCATCGCGGCATTGGATGACATATCAAAAAGTTCCTCAATCAACGGTGCCGAGATCTTTTCAGTGAATTGCTCCCTTGTTAACCTGGGGAAATAGGTATTGTTCTTCCCTGACTTCTTTTTCCCTACAAGCCCTTTCTTGATGAGTCGTTCGAGTACCGTGAGTATCGTATTGTGCTGGATCTTCTTCTTCTTGCCGAGAATGTCAAAAATCTCCTTGCCGGAGACATTCTCGTGGTTCCACAACACCTCAAGAGCTTCCCGTTCCAGATCCCCAAGAGCCATAGCCTGTCGAGCCTTTCCTTTCGTGAATTTAAAACTAACCATAAGTCAACCTTGTCATTCTACAAATAGTAGAACATATTTTATTCTACAGACAGTAGAATGTCAAGAGGGTCACTTGATTTTCAGAGGAAAATCCGGATTTTTTAATAGCAGGATGATTGCGGGGAGGTTTGAGTTTCGCCTCCGCAGTGGGGGCAAACCAGTCCCATAGCCGCTATTAAGTCGTGGTCGGGATGCCCGGTCTCGCATGCAAGCGATGTCTCTTCGGCCTGGGTTACGTAGCCTGCAGGATCGATCTCTGAGTAAGCCAGACCTGAAAGCGAGCAGAACATTATTATGAATATCGCCGTGGAAGCGAATATTGTTCTCTTTGATATTTTGAGATACCTGGAAGGATTCTCGCCGGTAAGGGCTCTTACCCTGATGTCAATAAAATCTCTTATCGAACTTACTGCAGGGGAAAATTCAGCGTTCAAATTCGATTCCAGGTTGGCGAATTTCAGAATGGTCTTCGCGATAGCCAGTTTGTCATGGCCATGCAGGTTTGCGTAGTTATCGCATTCAAGTTCAGCCCGAAGCTTTTTCGCCTCGACCGATTTCCGTACTGCCGGAAGGAACCACAGCAATTCGCTTAAAGCATCGAACAGCATCAGTACAAGCGGGTCACGACGCGACGCGTGCATTACCTCATGCCTTATAACTATCTCCAGCTCTTCATCGGACAATTCGCCGCGAATATTTTCAGACATGAATATCAGCGGGTGGAAGAATCCTGTGGTGAAGGAGCCGAGATCCGGTTCGCAGTTATAAAGCCGTACGGAATATTTTTGTGCGACGGGAAGTTCACGTGAATTTTCCAACAGATGCTTTTTTAACCTGAGAGTGGAGAGAATTGACCTTGTCAGAAAACTGGCTGCCTTGAATAATCCAAGCGCGAACACGGATGCTGAAATTGCGACTACTGTATATGTAGTCCACTCCGTGGAAGTAATCAACACGCGGAGGATCTGGTGAAGGCATATCTGGATGGAATCAATCATTCGTCCGATATATGACTTTTAAAAGTCTAACTCCGGTTCAAAGTATAGTCAAAAATAATCCCTGGTAAAGTTTAGATGCTTTACCGGCGTTAAATATTTAATCCTGAAACACGCTTGAATAAAGCCTTTCACGGGCATTATCATGATAGTATCCTTAACTTCGAGGTTCCGGTTTCCATGCCCGATCAACGTAAATGCACCCCTAAAATTCTCGACAATATCACGCAGCTTGTCGGCCATACCCCTATGGTTCACCTGCATAAAATAAGCAAAGACCTGCCGGGTAAAGTTATAGTAAAGCTTGAATTTTACAACCCCTCCTCCAGTGTAAAAGACCGCCCTGCATTTTACATGGTAGAATCGGCAGAAAAGTCGGGAAGGCTGAAACCCGGGATGACGCTTGTCGAGCCTACCAGCGGCAATATGGGAATCGCGACGGCGTTGATGGGCGCGGCGCGTGGATATAAGACAATCATCTGTATGCCCGAAACCATGAGTGTTGAGCGGAGACGTATTCAGAAAATATTCGGTGCGAGAATTGTCCTGACCCCGGGAGCGCTCGGGACCAAGGGTGCTGTCGATATGGCGGAAAAACTTGTCCGGGAAAATCCGGATTACCTGCTGCTCCATCAGTTTAAAAATGCCGCTAATCCCGACGGGCACCACTGTTCGACAGGAAAGGAGATTTGGGACGACACCGAAGGCCAGGTGGATATATTTGTAGCGGGACTTGGCACGGGTGGAACATTTACGGGTGTAAGCAGGTGTCTGAAGGAGAACAATCCGGATATTTACTGCGTCGCTGTCGAACCGAGAGACCATCCGCTGCTTTCCTGCGGCGAGCCAGGCCTGCACAACCTCCAGGGACTTGGCCCGGGATTTATCCCCGAAATTCTGGATGAGGAAATTATTGACGAAGTAATGATGGTCACGGACGATCAGGCAGGCGGAATGGCAAGGCGAATCGCGCATGAGGAAGGGATTCTCGGTGGGATTTCCGCCGGAACAAACGTATGGGCGGCAGTACAACTGGCGTCGCGTCCCGAAAATAAAGGCAAGATGATCGTCACGGTGATTCCCGATACCGGCGAGCGGTATTTGTCAACATGGCTTTTTGAAAACAATGGTGAAATGGAAGAGTACATGTCGCCCATTGAAAACACCACTGTTGAGTACAGGTAACCTGATTATCCCTGTTAATACCCAATAAAGTTAATTATAACCTGTTTAACGATCAGAGAGTCTTGTAACTATGGTTAAATATTGTTATACTGTAGCTTTACAGTGGATTAGTAAACCAAATATGCTATCGGAGGAGAGTAAATGACTCAATTAAGTAACCTGACCATCAGTGTTGAGGAACTACAGAATGGCTTTGCCGGTGAGGTGGTTCTGCCATCACATCCATCATACGACGAATACCGGTCGATATGGAACGCAATGATCGATAAAAAACCGGCGATAATTGCAAGATGCACAAATACGGCAGATGTTGTTAAAGCGGTAAATTTCGGGCGTGAAAATGGGCTTCTCGTCTCAGTGAGAGGAGGCGGACACCATATCGGCGGAAACGCGGTCAATGACGAAGGACTTGTAATTGACCTTACTCTCATGAAAACGATCAAGGTCGATGCAAAAGCTAAAACAGCGAATGTTGGTCCCGGATGTAAACTTGGCGAAGTGGACGCTGAAACACAGAAGTACGGGCTGGCGGTTCCGGCGGGAATTATTTCAGATACAGGTGTAGCAGGGCTCACATTAGGCGGCGGATACGGATGGATTTCCCGGAAATACGGGTTGACGATCGATAACATGAAATCCGCGGAAGTTGTCACAGCGAATGGTGATATTGTCACGGCGAGCGAAGCGGAAAATCCGGATCTCTTCTGGGGACTCCGTGGAGGCAGCGGCAACTTCGGTATAGTGACAAATTTTGAATTCAATCTTTGTGAAGTCGGACCTGAAATTTATGCCGGACTGGTCGTCTATCCTATCGAAAACGGCAAAGAATATCTCAAGTGGCAGGTTGAATATTTAAAACCAGCTCCTGATGAGTTCACTGTATGGAACGTATTAAGAAAGGCTCCGCCACTTCCGTTCCTTCCCGAGGAAGTTCACGGAAAGCTGGTAGTGGTGGTCGCGATATGTTCACTCGCCAGTGAAGAGGAGTCGACTAAACTGTCAGGCGAAATTTTGAACTGGGGAACTCCGTACGGGTCGTTCCTGGGCATGATGCCATTCACGAACTGGCAGGCGATGTTCGATGATTTAATGGTTCCTCCCGCAAGGAATTACTGGAAGTCTCACAACTTTAATGAGATTCCCGGTGAATTGATCGATGTCTGCCTTGAAGCAGTTCAGAAATTGCCAAGCCCCAATTGCGAGGTATTTTTGATAAATTCCGGCGGGCAGGTAAATCGGGTGCCAGCTGACGCGACTGCTTTCGGACATCGCGATGCTAAATATGTGATGAACATGCACACCAGGTGGGACGATCCCGCGGATGATGAAAAGTGCCGGACATGGGCGCGCGACCTGTTCGAAGCATGCAAGCCGTACTCGACCGGCGGAGTATACGTGAACTTCGAAGCCGATCATAATTCGGAGAGAGCTCATGCTTCTTACAGCAATGACGCTATCTGGAACCGGTTAGTGGAACTCAAGAACAAGTGGGATCCGACCAATCTGTTCAGGATGAATCAGAACATTCCCCCATCCGCGTAAAATAATTATTTAATGGAAATTTCATTCCCGGCTGAAAATTGCCGGGTTTTTTTTTGTTTCAGGTAACCGTCTGAATTAAACTTCATCAGGTAATTAGAGGATTCATCGTCCGAGAGGAATTGCATTCTGTGATTTTATATATAATTCGAGTATTAACTATTTGGCAATCACTTCTCATGTGTTAGAATGAAACCTGCAGGGTGATTCAGGGAGGTGTACGTGATGTACCGTCTTGCAATCGTGGCGGCTATCGCCGCTATGCTGATCGGTTGCGGTAAAAGCCAGCCTGTAACACCGGCTGTTCCTGTCGGCCTGATCAGCCAATCAATTTCCTCTTCTCCTGCCACAACACGCCTGTGGGGCTTATACGATGTATACATCGATCTTGAAAATGAATCTGTCGAAGCGGTAACTAACCGCACCGGAATGTTCACGGCCGATATCAATAAGTTCATTAATATAAGCCCCGTAAACCTGACCCTGGATATAAACCAGATCACTTATGATGCCAACTATTTTGACCTGGATTTAAACCTCAAGATCCTTCATCCGTTCCCTGTAAATCCGGAATACAACGGCTACGACGTGCGCGGGGTTTTCATGGGCGACGGCTCAATGGCCCTCAAGTATAATCCCGACCTCATTTTCCCTGTAAACGGTGTCGATCAGATGATGATCCCGAATCCCGAGTCGGGGTACGGAGGACCTGACGGGTATACCCGGTGGTACAATTTTTCGGAATTTTCGCTTGGAGGCATGCCTCTCTTCAATTATATCGAAGGCGCCAAAGCCACCGTAGGATTTCATGGCACCTCGACCCTTAATCCGTATAAAACATTCGTCGACGACCTGTCTCCACAGGAGGACCTGTTCACCTTCCTTTCCGCCACAAAAAAAGACTGCGTTTTTTCGTCAGGCAAGAAATGTACCAGGAATTATTACCTGAGATTTCCATACAACAAGGGACTGGTGTTCGGTTATGCTGTTATCGCGAACTGGGCGGGGGTCGAGCCGAAAGACCATCCGGACCACGCAAACGAAGCTGTAGCGTGCCGGATTACGGACAACTGCAAGTCATATCTGGATTCCAACTCCACCTACATAGTCGATCTGGACTTTTACGTGAATATTTTTGACTGGGATTCCGAATTAACCAGCACGGTTATGGACGATTACAGCATTTTCCTTGAAACACCTTTCTTTGATTCTCCTTACAAGCTGGACGATTCGGAAATGTCCCCTGTCGAACATGGTAATCATTTTAATGCTTATCATGTGGTGATACCGGGTTTCAGCCTGCAATCCATTACAAGCACGGATCTGTGGATCGTGGTCGAGCGGAATGGCTACGATTACACAAATACATACGGCGTGGAAAATTTGGCTGGAACAGACCCGCTCGCGGCATATTTCAGGCATGGGATCGACATTTCGTTCATTGAGAATCATCCACCTGTTATTACAGGAGTTACCGACGATATAGCGCCCGATGGATTCAACCAGAATGTTGGACCAACAGACACGTCCGTGGAATATACGGTATTTTATGAAGATCCGGAGCCATTCCAGGAACATACGATCAGGTGGTATATCGAAGATGGCGATGCGAGCGTCCCCTCCGATCCGCCGGATTCGATGCCGGTCAACTGGACCTCTATTGCCAAAGGCGTTTATAACATGTTTGTAACTGTCGATGACGGTGACGATGTGGCTACCGGGGGACCGTATAAAATCTATAACAATCTTACCGGCTATGCCAGAACATGGGGTGGTGTCAATCAGGACCGCAGTTACGGCATTGAAGTGGACGACCAGGGAAATATTTACATCTGTGGAAATTTTTACTACACCGTCGATTTCGATCCCAGCCCTCAATCAGACTTTAGAACCGCTACCGGCACCCGAAATTCATTCCTGACAAAATTCGATACAAATGGAAATCACCTGTGGGTACGAACATGGGGTGGCGGCATATCATACGGCGGAGGAGCGGATTCGCTGCATATCGACGCAGAAGGCAATCTCCTTGTGGCGGGATGGTTCTATGGAAACGCCGATTTCGATCCCGGCGATGGAATCGATGAGCATGACTCAGTAGATGACACTGGCGATTCATATGTAACGAAATTTACTCCCGATGGCGATCACATCTGGGCAGCCACATGGGGAGGTCCCGACGAACTGGAAGACAGATGCCTTGGTATTTTTACAGACAGCAATTCCAACATTTATGCTGCTGGTGGATTTGTGGGGGTAGTTGACTTCGATCCCGGTCCGGGAATTGAAACCCGGACATCCAATGGCGCTCGTGACATTCACCTGTTGAAACTGGATTCATCCGGAAATTACCAATGGGTAGTAACCTGGGGTGGTGACGGACCGGATTACGCGCTTGATGTCAGGGTCGATTCAAACGATTGCATTTACTTAACGGGAAACTACCTTTATTCATGCGACTTCAATCCGGGTCCGGACGTCGAAAAATATGATGCCGCAAGCGATGGGAAGGCATATGTCTGCAAATATTCACCGGACGGCGATTATTTATGGACACGAGTCTATGGTGGGTCGCAGGGATACGGATATTGCCTGGCTTTCGACAGCCTCCAGAACATTTATATTTCAGGGGGCTGGGAAGGTGTCGCTAAATTCAAGCCGGGCGAACCTCAATTCTGGTTTGCTCACGGAGAGAGAGACGCTTACCTGAATTCATTCACTCCCGACGGAACGTGGCACGGGGTGCTTACATGGGAATCGATTGCATCCCTTGATACGATTTCGGGATTCACCGGGCATAGTGTCGCGATCGATGATAAAGACGCAATTTACCTGACAGGCCATTTCACCCAGACCGCCGACCTTGATCCTACAGGCGGAGTGGCAGCTTTTACATCTCACGGCGCAAGGGATATCTACGTCATAAAACTGGATTCGCCGACCGTGTTCATGTGGGCGAGAACATTCGGAGCCGGGGGCGACGACGATGGCTCCATTATTTCAGTCGACGATGGCGGCTTTGTTTATACCGCCGGGTGGTTCCAGGGCAAGGTGGATTTTTACCCCGGCTACAAGGTCGATGTTCACGAGGATAATGGCATCCTGGATGCCTTCCTGCTTAAGCTGAATCATAACGGTAACTGGTCCGATATAGATTGATAATCGGCCTTATTCACATAAATTACCGATTTTTTTCCGGGCTCACAACGTCCTCGAATATTAAGGCATTTCCAGGTTATCATTGATACAATACTTCCTGGGATTACATCCCGGAGGATAACGATGTACAGATTTGTGCTTTCAGCGATATTCATTATCGCCATAACTGGATGCAGCGGCGGAAATCCGTCGAGCCCCGACATCAGGCCGGACCTTAGCGGACAAAAAAATACGGATCAATCGACATACACCAATCTATGGGGTTTGTATGAAATCTCCATAGATACCGAAACCATGACAGTCGAAACAGTGTCATCACGGTCGGGAATGTTCACGGCGAATGTCACGAATCTCCTGAATGCAAATCCTGCGAACCTTGGATTCAACATCAAAGGAATAGTCCCCGGGCCCGATTACATCGATGTGGATAT
Organism: bacterium; assembly: GCA_036397475.1. Taxonomy (GTDB): domain Bacteria; phylum JAJVIF01; class JAJVIF01; order JAPKYR01; family JAPKYR01; genus DASWIV01. Next base: position 6,632 of record DASWIV010000042.1, on the reverse strand, counting down.
CGATATTTCAATCACACATCCCCTGCCGGGAGCACCGCAGTACAGTGGCTATGATGTCAGGGGAGTTTTCATGGGCGACGGCTCATCCACCCTTTCATACAATCCCGATCTGAATTACGCGGTCGACGGTGTCGACCAGATGATGATCCCTGATCCAACCAGTGGCACAGGCGGTCCGGATGGCTACACCAGGTGGTATAACTACTCTGAATTTTCCGAAGGCGGGCTTCCACTGTTCAATTACACTCCTGGAGCGGCCGCATCGCCCGGTTTCGTGGGAACCGCGGTTGTGAATCCATACAGGACTTTCGCAAGCGGATTGAGCGCCGAAGAAGACCTCTGGGATTTCCTCAATTCTGATCCTGGAAATTGTGATTTTTTTTCCGGAGAAACAAACACGAGAAATTATTACCTGAGGTTTCCAATTACAAAAGGTGTTAAGTACGGCTATGCGGTTATTGCGTCCTGGAAAGGCATTGATCCCACTGATCACCCGGCCCACGCTCCTGAGGCAATCGCGTGCAGTGTGATTGATTCGAGCACCGCGTTTTGGTCGGGACCGACAACCTATGGCGGAGAATTGATGTTCGATATCTCCCTGTGGGACTGGGACTCTACTTTAACCAGTACAGCGATGGAAGACTACCGGATTTACATCGAATCCGGCATTCTCGATTCTGTCTACCAGTTCACCGATTCAGATATGATACCTGTCGGTGGCGATGAAAATTATTCGACCTACCATGTAGAACTCGAAGCAGACCAGATCGAAAGCGATACCGGACAGGAATACTGGATCATCGTTGAACAGAATGGCTACGATTACACAAACGAGTTCGGCGTCCCTAATCTCGCGGACACCGATCCCCTGACATCATTTTTCAGATATGATCTCGACATTAAATCCGGACCGGGAAATATTGTTCCCATTATTAATGGGATAACCGATGATGTCGATCCGAATGGATTGAACACTACTGTCGACGACACCTACACGTCGGTGACTTACTCGGCTATTTACAACGATCCGGACGTTGGCCAGACACACACGATCCTCTGGTACATCGAGGACAACGGCACAGGCGGTCCGGAAGGCGTTCCCGATGATATGCCTTATGACTGGTCCCTGAAGCCTGATGGCGAATACGAGATATGGGTGACTGTAGACGACGGATTCGATATGGCAACCGGCGGACCGTTCAATGTCATAAAAAGCCTCGTTGGATGGGCTAAAACGTGGGGTGCGGAAAACCAGGACCGTGGCTACGGAATCGCTATCGACAGCGAAGGCAATATTTATGTATCCGGTAATTTTTACTCCACCGTAGATTTCGATCCCGGTCCCGATGTCGAGAATCACTCATCCAACGGCGCGAGAAATTCATTCCTGACTAAATTCGCACCGGACGGCACCCATCTATGGGCACAGACGTGGGGAGGAAATGTCTCTTTCGGCGGAGGAGCCCACGCCGTAACGGTTGATGTGAACGATAACCCGGTTACGTCAGGATATTTCTATGGCACAGTCGATTTCGATCCAGGACCAGGTGTGGAAAATCATTCATCTAATTCAGATACTGGCGACGCATTCATTTCAAAATTTGACGCCGACGGAAACCATCTATGGGCGGCGACATGGGGCAGCGATGATGAATTTGATGACAGTTCTCTCGGAGTGAGTTCGGACAGCAGCGGAAGTATCTACGCGGGTGGCGGATTCAGGGGAACAGCCGATTTCGATCCTGGCGCCGGTGTCGAGATGATATCGTCGAATGGATACAGGGACTGTTTCCTGCTCAAGGTAGATTCCGATGGAAACTACCAGTGGGCAAAGACATTTGGCGGCACACTCGACGATTACGGCTTCGGAGTCAAAGTCGACGGAAATGATTCCGTTTACTTCACGGGCTGGTATTCAAATTTATGCGATTTCGATCCCGGTCCGGACCTGGAAGAATATGATTCCACAGTGGACGGCAAAACATTCCTGACGAAATTCGACTCAAACGGTGATCATCAGTGGGCTAGAGCGTTTGCGGGTCCATTTTCATACGGCTATTCACTCGATGTGGATTCGTCGGATAATATTTACGTCTGTGGTGGGTGGGGCGGAACAGCGCAGTTCGACACCGACGGCGGCACGGAAGAGCTTACAACGGCCAATGTCCGTAACGGGTACCTGAACGTTTTCGCGTCGGACAGCAAGTGGCAGTACGTACTCACGTGGGACTCGATAATTCCCCCGGACACATCGTCCGGATTCATCGGCTACGAGGTCGCCATAGATTCATCCGACCAGATTTACCTGACCGGGCATTTCACCGGCACCGCGAATCTTGACCCGACCGGCGGGACAGATGAACGCACGACGAACGGCCTCCGGGACATTTACGTGATGAAACTTTCATCGCCGTCCACACTTGAATGGATACGTACATTCGGAGCTGAGTCCACGGACGACGGGTCCGGGATAGTTGTGAATTCGGACGGGGACAGCTACACGACCGGATGGTTTTATGGTACGGTCGATTTTTATCCGGGTGCTGGCGTGGATGAGCACACCACACACGGTTCACTGGATGCTTATTTGTTGAAACTGAATTCTGACGGCAACTGGTAATGATGAACGCATATCAATTATCAAAAGACGAAGTTATGCGAAAATTATTTTTAATTCTTTTTTCAATTATTCTATGCATTCCTTCTATGCTCAGGATGAACCAACAGATGATACCCTTATGTTAACTCTGGATTCAGGCGAAATTGTGGAAGTCAGATTCAGTGGCGATGGCACCCTGTACGGTGGAAATACGCTGAAAATAAGCGGAGACGGAATATTACTTGATCTCACGATCGATGACGACTTTTTCGGCGTTATGAGTCCCGTTTACTGCCAGAATACTGAAGACCGGAATTCAGGAAAGCCTGCATGGACACCGGATCAGCTCGTAACTATAACTCATAGCCAGATGGACTTAATGCCCATTTCCAAAATGGTTATAGATCCGTCGGATGAGACCTTCAGGATTTTTGTGGCTGCCGAGATGCTCCCTGAATTGGCGGAACTTTACGCTGAATACAGGATGGCCGTCTGCTCGTCGATGGGTCTGGATGACATGATGATGGGATTTGAAGATGAAATGGATGAAGTGGGAGAGCCCACGGAAGAGACTGAAGATCTGGAAACAAAAATCGAGCGTCTTGAACAGGAAATCGAAATCCGAACCGAAGAAATTCGCGAATCGTTAACGCTGGAGACATGGACAGAGGGCTTAAACGATATGAGGACAACGCTCGAGGATATTTTAACTGTGCTCCCGAATAAGGATGAGCAATGGCTCCAAGATGAGAATTTCGATATTGAGATACCTGTGGATATAGTACTCCAGGGGCTTGATTCATATAGTCCTGAAATTATTGTTGAAGGTACCGACTACACAGAATTATTCTCAGGACTGACTGATATGATGGAGACGGGGCTGGAAACTGAATAAATCTCCTTCATCTTAAATTAAAGCGAAAATTTCCCCGCATCTGGACGGAAATGTATAAATGTTGTATATAGAAATGCCGGGATATGTTTGACAAACCGGGTGTGAACGTTTAGGATTCTCCGGCTTGTTACGGGAAGGCACGAAGGCCGATAGCTCAGTCGGTAGAGCACCGGACTTTTAATCCGGGTGTCCCGGGTTCGATCCCCGGTCGGCCTACCAGTGAAAGCAACTTGACATCGCAGTATGGTGTGATAGAAATAGATGGACATGCCCCCATCGTCTAGACGGCCTAGGACATCACCCTTTCAAGGTGGCAACACGGGTTCAAATCCCGTTGGGGGTACCATAGAAAACACGTTTTTAACATAGAAACGGGATTGCGGCGTAATACGCTATGAAGTATACTTTGCTGTCCTGTTTTTCGGAAACGGGTTAACGCGGGGCGGTAGTTCAGTTTGGTTAGAATACCTGACTGTCACTCAGGTGGTCGCGGGTTCGAGTCCCGTCCGTCCCGCCAGTTTCCGTTTTCCGGCTTTAAGGTGGTAAGGGATGTGCCGAGGTAGCTCAGATGGTAGAGCAGCGGACTGAAAATCCGCGTGTCGGCGGTTCAATTCCGCCCCTCGGCACCAGTGTTACTTATAATTCTGCAAGGCAAATATCCGTTTTACTGTACCAGACCGGGTAACGGTGAAACTAAAATTCGAGTCGGGCAGTAGCGCAGCCCGGTAGCGCACTAGCATGGGGGGCTAGGGGTCCCGGGTTCAAATCCCGGCTGCCCGACCAGTTTGTATAAACTCCTCGCGAAGCGAGGAAGTCGAAGGGAAAAATCCAGTCGTGAAGCAGTTTCCGCGAATTCAGTCTCCAGTTCAAACCCACCTTCGAGACCATGTCTCGAAGTTTCTTTAGATCATCTCCGGCTACGCCCGTATGCCAGTCCCAGACCAGCTTTAAGGGTTCTCGCATCGGTTCGAACCGTGTATCACTGGTCTCAGTCAATATCTTTCTTCTGCGCTCCAAAGAAGCGACTTTTTTATTTACTAACTCCTCTTTGCGTGCCTTGAACTCGGCACGACCTATCTCTCCCTCCACTCTTAAATCCACCAGGCGATCTATCTTCGCCTGGACTTTGGCAGTCTGAGAATTAATCTCGGAAAGCTGCCCGTTGACACGGGAACTGAGTGAAGACGAACTGATGGTTGTCGTCAAATTCTTCAAGCCCGATGCTAACTGGACTTGGTACGCGGTATCCGCTTACCGGGACAAAGAAGATAGCGATGTCCAGTTCTTCGGATTCGTCGATGGATTTGAGGCAGAGCTTGGCTACTTCTGGCTTTCAGAGCTGGAGGGAGTCAAAGGTCCGCTTGGACTACCAGTCGAGCGTGATTTGTACTGGAATGAAAAATCTCTCGCAAACGTCATGCACGAGATCGAGGTCCGTGGAGCAATGATTTAATCAGACCAACCATCTAAACGGGATCATTCTTGGAAATGTGTCCCCTTTGTTTTAAGGCTTACCAACAACCATCAGCCATTACTTTATTGATGTAGGCATCAGTTAATCCATTCGATGAATACTCACCATTAACTGATTCACATGATGTTTCGCTAGGTGCAAAATCAACAGTATCACTGAAGAAGCCACAGACATAAACGTTTCCATTTTGGTCAACTGAAATTCCTTCTGAACCATCTTCTCCGATACCACTCCATGCTCTGGCAAAAACAAAAAAACCACTTGAATCAAACTTACTGTAAAATGCACCACCAAACCCAGTATCAGTAAATTCCGTTACGCCGGAACCTGGTTCAAAGTCAACAGTGCCATTAAAATGCCCACTGGAAAACACATTCCCTGAAGTATCAACAGTTACACCGTTCGCTCTGTCAGAATCTAAACCTCCCCATGATTGTGTCCATTGATGGATACCGGATGTGTTTAAACACGTTAGATATGCGTCATGGTCACCATTAGAGGTATGTGAATCATCATTGGAACCCGGATCAAAGTCCACAGTATCCTGAAAATAACCGGAGATATATACATTAGAACCATCAACAATCAGGTCTAGTCCCGAATCACCACCATTTCCACCCCAAACATCAACCCACTCGAGTTCACCGTTCATGTCGAATCTGCTGAGGAAGATGTCCCAGTATTGGACTGAGGTATGGGAAGTGACACCGGCACTAGGATCAAAATCAACAGCGTCAAAGAACCTGCCTGTTACATAAATATTGTCACTAGAATCAACGTCAATGCCATTACACCAGTCTGAATTCCACCCACCCCACGTCCTTGACCAAATCCAGTTGCCGGAACTGTCAAATCTGCTGATAAAACAGTCTCTTGCACCCAGTGAATAATGATAATCAAAGCCAAGGCCTGGATCGAAATCAACTACTTGGCGATACAGACCTGATACGATTGCATTTCCATTCGAGTCAACACAGACATATCTGCCTTCATCGACATCAATTCCGCCCCATGTATTCACCCATATAAAAGCGCCAGTTGAGGTCAATTTCAGTAAAAACGCATCAAGGAGCCCATTAGAAGTTATGTATTCATCCTGGGAACCTGGATCAAAGTCTACAGTCCCGTTGAAACCCCCAGTTAAATAAATATCACCATTGCTGTCTGTTTCGACATGCATTCCATAGTCTGTGCTTATCCCCCCCCATGTTAACTCCCACTCCAGATTCCCAAATTCAGAGTACTTGCGAAGAAAGATGTTTTGTGATTGTGTAACGGTTTCATAATATCCTGTAATATATACATGAAGATTTGTATCGTAGTAAACATCGTAGGCTGTTTCATTTTCCGTCCCCCCATACGTTTCTGCCCAGCCGTGATCTACAATGCTGAAATACTCATCAGAGTCATCGTTCACAGCCGGAAAATCTACAGAAGTTGTCCTGAGCTTCACCGTATCCGAAATATCAATCGGTACGTCCTCCCACAGGAAGCTACCATCATTCATTTCACCAAGAGCAATCGTGTTTAAATCCGATTCGAAATCGTCCTTCGAGTACTCAATATTCACCAGACCAGTCAGGTACTGCGACGACCAAGTGATCTCGTAGTCATCACCCCACCATATTTCTTCTCCACCGTTCGGTGTCAAAACAACGATACCC
>DASWIV010000041.1:0-8838 GCA_036397475.1 bacterium | reverse complement strand
AGGTGTCCTCGGTTACACTGTCATACTCTACAAATCCCTGTAACTCAATATGCTTGACCAGGTCGTAGTTCAAGCCTCCGGTGAGGATGAACTCTTCGTTATCAGCATATCCGTAGTAATCGGCATTGAACTGCCATCGATCATTGATCCAGAACTTAGTTCCGCCAAAGATCGAGTTGTCTTCATCGTCAAATCCGGTGGGGTTGTTGGCGAAACCAACATACCAGTCCCACCATCCGGCGAGATGAACATCATGGACACCCAGGACGGCATAGTATGTCGGGTCATAACCGGTTCTCTGATAGTTTCCGGTGGCTCCATCGAAGCCAACGGCTAACGAAACCGGAAGATGTCCTTCATACTCGTCGAAGATCTTCCATTTACCGGCAAACTGGACAGGTCCAGCCTGGCGGTTGATGCCCCATCTCATGCCGAATTCTACATTGTCGAGAAGTCCAACATAAACACGGCTGATGACGCGTCGTCCTCGCGGGAGGTCATCATTGAACCTTGCTGTTAAATCCCACTGTGCGGTACCTTCCTCTAATGTGTCAGTGATGGGGATCATGTTGAGGTCGGTTGTGCCGAAGTACTTATCGCCAATGGCGTAAGCCGGGGAAGCGAACAGCATTACAAGAATGGCCAAGGAACCATATAGGGCAAGTCTCTTCACTTAGCTCCTCCTTGTGGTAGCTTTTGAAGACAGCCTAGCCCATGGATCGAACAATATCTCATCAGATTGCCTGATCCCCTAGGCGGGTCTGTCGAGACCGATTGAAATTAAACCACATTAAGAGGTGATTTTCAATAAATTGAAACCATCCTCTCAACAAGGTCGATATTTGTATATCAAATACCTGTTACAGTCAAGCGATTGAGAGAAAATTCGCGAAAAATAGCGAAAATTAAGCCTCTCTAATCTTCAATAAATAGTATCGGGAATACTTGCGTCTATTTAACCTGTTTTCAACGCCATATGCCTATTTTCGAATCCATGCTTTCAGGTCCTTCCTGATCTGCGAAACCGCCAATTTCTTCACGTTGTGAATGACAACCTTCATATCGTCGAGCTTCGTCGGATTCTTTCCATGGGTAGGATAGTCGATGAAACACAATTGTTCATTGTTCCTGCCTTCCCACCCGAATACTTCGGCTCGCCAGATCGTAAGCCGCATGGACCTTATCAGGTACGCCTGGTAATAAATTTCCTGGAGCGTTTTGGGATTCTTCTGCAGGCCTGCGCGACCGATTGTGTTTCCGGCGATTATCGCTTTCAGGTTTTCGCCACTCATCAATTCAAGCGGCAGATTATATATTCCCCCGGCATCGTAATATGTCCGGTCATTAACCATTACAGGATTGAACATCCCTGGTACAGCGCAGCTCGCCGCGACATGCCTCGCAAGGGGTCCCTCGGTGAATCCGGCGAGTTCGCCAGAATGCAGGTCGACCGCGGCAACTTTTAATTTGATCGGCAGGTCCTCGATATTTACATTGCCAAGTACCTTGACCAGGAAATGTTCCAGCCTACGGGTCGACATCAATCCTCTTGTCGGAATTGTCGGGGTCATTACGGATGTCCAGTTAAATCCACGGAGGAGGGTCCGGATTTCTTTGGACGTCATCCCGGACGCATAGAACGCGCCGAGAACGGCACCCGACGAGGTCCCGGCAACTACACCCGGCCTTAAATGCAATTCTTCCAGCGCTTCGAATAGTCCGATGTGAAGGTATGCAAGTCCGCCTGCTCCGGCAAGACATATACCTAATTCCGGATCGATCTTTATGGATTCCCTGGTCATATATTTTTCAACTATATTCAGTCAGGTGGCTGGTAGTTAGCCAGAAAATGTTCCAGTCTCCTGATCACAGGCTCTTTCCCCACATAATAAAGAGTATCGAAAATTCCCGGTGTTGCTGTACGTCCGGTCACCACAAGCCTCAGGGGATGGACCAGTTTTCCAAGCCCTATCTCTTTTTCGGCGACAAAATCCCGGAGAAATTTCTCGACGCCTGGCTTGGTCCATTCAATATCCGGTATTTTCTTTTTCAGTTCCAACAACTGGTTAAACGCATCGCCGGTGACCTTCGCCTTACCAAGTTCCTCGTCGGAGTAATCAGTCGGGTCGACAAAAAAATACTCGAGAGCATCGCTCAATTCGCCAAGTGTCTGGACCCTCTCCTGGTACAGGCCGAGAATCCCGGTCAGCCATTCCCGCGTACTTCCGTTCACGTCGGCGGGATCGACCCACTTTGCCAGGAAAGGAAGACTATCGGAATATAAATCATCAGCACTCAAGCCGCGAATATATTTACCGTTGAACCATAGAAGTTTATCTTCATCAAACATCGCGGGAGCGGAATTCACCTGTTCAAGCCTGAACGCTTTTTCCAGATCATTGAGTGAATAGATCTCTTCGTCTGTTTCATCGTTCCACCCGAGGAGTGCAATGTAATTTACGAATGCTTCGCTCAGAAAACCCTGGTCCCTGAAGTCTTTCACACCAACGGTCCCATGACGCTTGCTCATTCGGGTTCCGTCCGATCCGTGTATCAGCGGGATATGCGCGAACGAGGGGACATCCAGCTCGAGCGCCTCATAAATCAATATCTGCTTAGGCGTATTCGGGAGATGGTCGTCTCCACGTATAACGTGGGTTATATCCATTGAGGCATCATCGACAACCACGACAAAGTTATACGTGGGATATCCGTCCGTTCTGACGATAATGAAATCCTGTAACTCATCCCGCTTGAAAAGAACCTCTCCTTTAATCAGATCGTGGACAACAACCGGCGGACCGGGCGGGATCCTGAATTTCAGGCACTTTTTATCCATGGGGACATTTTTCAGTTCATCCTGCCTGCCTGCACATTTGCATTTGCTCTGGCCTGTTTCTTCCTGTGGAGGACAGTCGCACTCATACGCTTTTCCCGACTCGAATAATTTTACAGCAGCTGCCCTGTGTTCTTCCCGCCTTGCACTCTGAAGGTATGGCGAAAAATCCCCGACTTCTTTCGACAAGTCGGATGGATTTCGGGGATCGGGACCCTCATCCCACATGATCCCCAGCCATTTCAGCCCATCGACAAGGTTCTTCAGGCTCTCGTCTGTTGACCTGATCTTATCGGTATCTTCAATCCTGAGGATAAACTTCCCGCCATACCGTTTCGCGAAAAGGTAATTGAACAACGCGGTACGTGCCGAGCCGATATGCAGGTCTCCAGTCGGTGACGGGGCGAATCGCACCCTAGGATTTATGATCTCTTCTTGTAAATTTCTACCCATTAAGGTTTCCTTTTATACACCCTTATTCTGAGGAATGGAACTGTATCACACAGACTAAACTGGCGGCAATAATCCTGTTCATGCCATACACCCGTTGCTTTTTAGCCATTATCGGGGTATATAAAAACAGGGGCTTTTTTTGTATCGGAACCGCCAACGGGACAATTCTAATTGAAATACAGGGGACTTGAACTGTGATTTATCTGGATTATGCAGCTACGAGCTGGCCCAAACCCGCCGCATGTGTACGCGCGATGGAACACTTCATGGCGAACATCGGGTCCAGCCATAAATATTCATCCCACCAGAGAGCCAGGTGGGGCGGAGATGTAATTGAAGAAGCAAGGGAAGATGTTGCAGGGATTCTTGGCGTATCGGAGCCGGACAATATAATTTTCACTCTTAACGCAACCACTGCCTTGAACAGAATTTGCTCCGGTTTTCTGGAACGTGGCGACCAGGTTCTCGCGGGCCGCTATGAGCACTGCTCGGTCACTCGACCCCTGGCACAGCTGAGAAAAGAAAAGCGGATAAAGGTTGAAAAAATTGGCGATTGCGATACCGGGATGTTGTGCGCCGACGATGTTCACAAGGCCCTGAAAGAAAATAAGGCGAAGTTACTGGTCGTGTCGCACGCGTCGAATGTCACCGGCGCTATCCAGCCCGTGAAAGAAATAGTCGATGCGGCCCACGAATACGGCTGCGCGGTACTGGTCGACGCTGCCCAGACCGCTGGAGTTCTTCCTATCAGGACGACCACATGGAACGTGGATTTTCTGGCGTTTGCTGGACATAAACACCTGTTGGGTCCGATGGGAGTCGGGGGGCTATATGTTGCAGAACCCGACAGGGTAAGATCGACCATTGTCGGATCGGCGCTCCACCACGATGAATCGGACGAAATGCCGGAAATCATGCCCCATAAATTCGAAGCCGGAACTCCAAATGGTCCCGGCATTGCAGGGCTGGGAGCGAGCTGCCGTGCAATTTCCGAAAAAGGCATAACCAATATTCGAAACGAGCACCAGGCATTGATTAAACGAATTCTTAAAGCTTTTAAGGAAATGCCCTGCGTAAAACTTTATGGCCCGACCGATCCGAAGAAAAAAGTCGGTGTCGTATCATTCAACGTCTGCGATATGAATCCGTTGGTCGTGGGAGAATACCTTGACCGGAATTTCGAAATAATGGTCAGGACCGGGCTTTGTTCATCGCCATGGGCGAATCACGAGATGGGCACATTCCCCGACGGTGTGGTCCGGGCGTCGATCGGTTATTTCACCAAGGATGAGGATGTAGATTTACTGATCGAGGCTGTTGGAATAATCGCGCAGGAACAGGTCGCTGTAAGTGCTAATTAAGAAGTCGGAAAGTATTGCGGAATAATGCTTAATGATGTATATAAATGAACCTGAAGCCAGATATTAGATCAAAAAGGAAACCGATGTACGGAAATTTGAGAAATATGGATATGGACATGCATAGACCCGGATAGGTCGGGGCTTACAGCTGTGTAATTATTCCGCCCCGGCATCCCGGGGCGTTTGTTTATTTTTATGTTACATGTACAATGCCGCATGATTTGTGTGTGTTCTTGGCGATGGAGACACTGACAAGCTTCGCTCGTCAATGCTACAAATTATTTTCGAATTCTTCGTGGCATACACAAAAGAAGCGTAAGCGTAGTTTGTGTGTGTGGTTGTGGATTATAAAGGACAAGAAAATGACTAATGAAAATAAAATATTCGGAATAACTACACCGCTTTACTATGTCAATGCGCGATGGCATCTCGGTCACGCGTACTCGACATTCGTCTGCGACACTCTGACACGCTTCCATAAAGTAAACGGTTATGAAACTTTTTTCGTAACTGGATCGGATGAACATGGAGTCAAGGTGAAGGAAGCAGCGGAAGCGAAAGGCGTGACGCCCATTCAATGGGCTGATGAAATTGTCGAGCACGGAAAATCCCTCTGGGAACGCTGTGGAATCGAGTACGACTATTTCGTTCGCACAACACAGCGCGAACCCGAGGACCATTACGCGGACGTACAGAGATTATTCAAGCGCATCTACGATCACGGGGACATTTACCTCGGAGAGTACGAAGGCCTTTACTGCAAGGGATGCGAGCAGTATTACACGGAGAAGGAACTCGAAGACGGAAAGTGCCCGATCCACGAAACTGAGCCTGTGGTTTTCAAGGAACCCTGCCTCTTTTTCAAATTAAGCAAGTGGGCACCTGTTCTTCTTGAAATGCTGCAAGAAAATCCTTACCGCATACGTCCGGAATCAAGGCACAATGAAATCGTTTCCAAGCTGAAATCCGGAGTCGACGATCTGGCTGTTTCCCGTACGCGCCTCGACTGGGGAATTCCGCTCGATAATGTCGAGAAAGGTCATGTCTGCTATGTCTGGTTCGACGCTTTACTTGGCTACGCGACCGCAAATGGTCTGGGTGAATGGCTGGATGAAGTTGAAAAATACGAAGCGGATAATTCATACGCTTTAAGGCCAACCCATTTCGCTAAATTCTGGCCCAATACCACTCACATAATCGCGAAGGATATCTTGTGGTTCCACACGGTAATTTTCCCCGCGATGCTGCTTGCGGCGGAACTCTGGCCCGGCGACCATAAAAAACTTGTAAGTGCGGGAAGTTACGCCCACGGATATTTGCTCGAGCGTGGAAGAAAAATGAGCAAAAGCCTCGGGAATATTCTCGACCCCGACCCATACCTTGAACTTCTCGGAAGCGATGCGCTGAGATTTTACCTTCTGAGGGAAGTCTCGTTCGGCGACGATGGCAGCATTAACCATGAAGCTATCGCCGAAAGAACAAACGCGGATCTTGCCAATGACCTTGGCAACCTGCTTCACCGTACGCTTTCAATGCTGGATAAGGATTGCGATGGCAAGGTTCCCGTTGAAGGTCCCCACAACGAGGAATTCGTGAAGACCGCCAAAGCAGTCCATGACGACGCTGTACAGGCAATCGCCGATTTTGCGCCACATAAGGCGCTCGAATCCATTTGGGACCTGGTCAGGCTCGCAAACAGGAATATCGAGGAGACAAAACCGTGGGAACTTCGTAAGGAAGGCAAAACCAATGAAGTCGAAGCGTTTCTCTACGATCAGGTCCAGGCGCTTCATAATCTCGCGATCCTCCTTTATCCGTTCATCCCGAAATTAACCCAGAAAATCTGGGAACAATTAGGACTTCCGGGTAATGTTAAGGATCAGCCTTATTCAGCGGGAGCGACGTGGGGTACTATCGAGCCACTTACCCAGACAAAAAAGGGTGATCCGATTGTTCCACGGATCGATATCGCTGAGTTTCTCGATAGTGTAGATAAACTTCAGCATGCAAAAACCGCAGAACGTGCCGCTCCGGCGAAATCTAAATACGCGCCGATCAAGGAGCAGATCGAATACGACGATTTCGCGAAATGCGATTTTCGCATCGCTACAATTATCGAAGCTGAACCGGTCAGGAAAGCCGATAAATTATTGAAGCTGCAGATCGATCTTGGACTGGAGAAGCGCCAGATAGTCGCGGGAATCGCGCAGCACTACAAGCCGGAGGATTTAATCGGTAAGCAGATTGTCGTTGTCGCGAATCTGAAGCCGGTGACACTTCGCGGGGAGGAATCAAGAGGAATGCTTCTGGCGTCGGGCGATAGTCCAGTTCTTCTCGCGCCAATAAAAGACGTCACTCCAGGTGATACTGTCAGGTAATTATTCAATCCCGGTTATCAGCCGGGATTTTTTTCTTAACTTACATATCCCCTGACTATCAATTCCCCCAGTATTCGCCCGCATACGCGAGCTCTGTCGCATCCAGCAAGACCTGAAAGTCATCTTCCGTTACTTCCGAATTTTCAAAATTTGTCGTTTCGGACCATTTCCTGTGCAACGCAAGAATCCGATCGAGATATTTTTCAAGCTCAGGATGATTCAGCATGTCTTCAGCCGTTACGATATCGAAATTGATGATCATAAGGGCTTCAAAACGTTCATCGGCTGATTCGAGCTTATCAAAAATTGCGAACAGATCGTCATGCGCCTGAACCAACTCATCCGACGAAAATCCTCCCGGAATATCCATAAATGCCCTGATTGACGATCCCATGAAGTCCATCTGGTTTTCTGACCCGCATTCGAGTGGCTGATCGCTCATAAACTGCAGGCACCACGATTTCACGTATGGAATGTCATCCTCGGAGTTTGTCCACAACTCCGATGGATTCCTGAAGATCCCGGCAAGTCCCCTGTACGCTATTGAATGGACTGCGCAATCAAGAGTTGAATCGTTCAGTAAATTGAATAATCTCGACAATTCATCCGGATGTGGAGCCTTGGCGATAGCGTCGGCAATATCCTCTTTCAATCTTTCTGATCCATTGTCGATCGAGTTGTCTATGAACCTGCCCAGATTATCCCGGTCCGAATTGGAATAAGGATAAACACCTCCCGTGCTGTGAAGTGTCCACACAAGGTCCCAAAGAGCCCAATCGATAAATTCATCGGAAACAGTGTCCTCCGCATCGCCCGAATAATGAGCATCAATTAAAGTTTCCATTTTTTCTATCGCTTCAGACCTTGCAGCCTGTATGGAGCTCAGTAGAAATACATGGGTTACGCTTCCATCCCAGTAATCCACAGAATCACCAATATCAGTGTCAGTATCGAATTTCTTAACCAGATTAATCGATGCATCCACTCCCCTGTCGCCGGTTCCGGCGATAAGCATCTCGTACCAGTCCCGCTCCTCGGACAACGCATTTTTTGCATCCGACGATTCCAGTAGCTGCGGATTTTCAGCATACAGCTTCCCAAGCCTTCTGAAAATATCGTTCAGCTTTTCTTCGCTGGTCACATTTTCGGAAGCCCAGGCACGAACATACGCATAGTGGGCCAGAACTCCTTCGCCAATGAGCTGAGTGGTTTCCTGGCGCAGCGTTTCATCATCAATCAGATTTCTCAACGCGTTGACATCGAATCTCGTTTTCCCTTCCTGTGCCTGCAAAACGAGTTCGTTCCATATTTTCCGATATGTCTCTCTTCCTGCATCAATGGATTCATCATCCAGAACCGCCGGATTAGCTTCGCCAATGACAATCCAGGCTGCGTACAAATAGGGATGATATGTATAGGTCCAGTCCGAATCCGAGTACTCGGCGAATTGATCGATATTGTATTCCGCCTGTACCCCTTTGTACTTCTCGAGGATTTTTTCAGCCGTAACCTCGAACCCTTCGGATGCAGTCGGAGAAATATTCCCGGAAGGCTTTGTACATCCGGAAACCAGTAAAAATATGGCGGAAATTATCAGTAAAGGGATTCTTTTCATGGCACCCATCCCATCAGATGACAAGATTTCTAACCAGGTTCAGCACAACTTTACCATAATCGCAATGGCCCGTGTAAAACTGAAAATATCTGGCTGAAGAATGCGATTTTCCGCAGTATTGGTTTACACAGGTTGATTTTTCCGTTGGAATTGTGTATCCATACCCGCTTGTAGCTTAAAATCCTGGTCGATTTT
>DASWIV010000040.1:0-6887 GCA_036397475.1 bacterium | reverse complement strand
CCTGATCATTCGGACGGCGGCGGTGGCACATCATTATTGTCAGCAGTTGGAATCGATGCCGGCTCCACTACCTTTTTTGTCAGGTGGAACGCGATGATCGAAGAACCCACCGACATTAACACTAACCCCAGCATGATCATCCATCCGACAACAACAAAAATAATCAGTAACGACCACGCCCCCGCTCCGAACAGTGCCCGTCGAATCCCTGTCGACGCCGGGTCGATCGATTCACCGATCCATTGAATGGTGGCGGACACACCGGGAATCAGATAGTAGATAACGTAGATGAATAAAATCACCAGCGCGATCAATCCGCCGACTCCCCCGGCCTGCCCTAACAATGCCACGATGAAAAATAATACCAGTGATGCCACCAGTCCGAAGCCAAGAGCAGACCACGGTTTCCACCGTACGATCTCTCCCGCTGCATCGACCTTCGATGGGAACCAGCTCTGCCATAACATGGTCAGCGACCCTATCGCGGGGATCAGAATTACCAATAAAAGTAAAAGTAAAAGTAAAAGGCTCAAAATACCCAGAGAGCCTGACGCGACATCCGCGGCGCCATTCGCATAGGCGGGTAGTGCTGTCATTCCGGCAGCAAATGCCATTGTGTATATGCTGATTTTTACAAATTTTTCATTCATTTTTTTCTCCGGTCATTGTCGATATAAATTTTTTCTTTTATCTCTTCGCATCAGCCGTGCTTAGTGATTTCCTGATCAGTGAGGAACTCAGGAAGAGTATTAAAATGCCTGTTACAAGTCCGAACCACAGCCATCCGGAGTACGGCGCTATCGCGGAACCGGTGTTTCCAAGTCCCTCGAAAATGCTTCCCTGCAACACCTGGAACCTGGCGATAATTTCCTGCCATGTCGGGAGCGTCAGGCTGATCTGTATGCCTTCCCGATATTCCTCCGGAAGCCTGTCATAGGAATCCCGAAGAAAATTTCCCGACGCCATGAGTGAATTCCTTACCAGCGGCAGAACCAGCAGGAACGCCGTTAATGCGTAGAGTCCATACTGGATTTTCCGGAGCAAGTCTGTACGAACCTTCTCCTCTACGGACGATCTCTTAACCCGCCATGCACGTAAGACCCTGTCACGGAAATCTGGCGACGGTAACATTTCGGGAATTTCACTCATCATCGACGCAAATTTTTCTTCCTCGGCAAGTACACCGGAACAATTTTTACATTCCGACCGGTGAGATTCGAGTTTCAGGTAAGTAGATTCGTCGAGCAGTCCTTCCCTGAACTCAGAGACATACTCCCTGAATTCATCGCATGGACTCTTATTTCCTGTAATGTTCGCCATTTCTATTGATCCTGTTATGTAAATTCAATTCCCGATGATTCCGCAAGCCTGTAAAAATCCTTCTTGGCTCTGTGTATCCACGTTTTAACGGTTCCGGGTGGAAGGTTGAGCTCCTGTGAAATTTCCCTGTAGTCCAATCCCTCCATGTATTTCAGGTGAAGGACATCCCTGAAATGCACAGGGAGTTTATCGAGGACAGATTCCACAACCTGCCGACGTTCTTCCTTCTCGTACTTTTCAACCGGACTTGTCCCGGTCCCGAGATCGTACTTTTTAGTTAAATCCTCGGAACGCTTCTGTAATTTAGCTCCTGATGAATTCAGCCAGTTCAATGTCAGGTTGCGACCGATTTTAAGCAGCCACGGCCTGAACGGTTTTTTTATGTCGAATTTACTCAAATGCTCGAATGCCCTCAAAAATGTCTCCTGCGCGAGGTCTTCCGCCTGGTGAAAATCCCCCGTGAGCCTGTAAATGTACGAGATCAGCGAGTTCGAATGGGCATCCAGAAGCTCCCCCAGCGCGGACTCATCGCCGTCCCTCGCCCGGAGGATAATCCTGGCTTCATTCTGATTCTTATCCTCACTCATTTATACAGACTCGTCTTCATAACTGTATACAGTAATTGTTGGGCAAAAGTTTCAACCTGACCGGAAAAAATCCTGCTTTATTCGTTCCCCTTTCCATTGCCGGACATATACATTAGTATTGCTTAATTCGAATTAAATGGTGATTTCCGATGTATGACCTGTTCGGACCGCAGATGGATATGCCTGAAAATATGTTCGGCCATTATGAAAATTGGCCTCCCGACAGCATCACCGACGAGGAAAAACATACGCTCCTCCAGGTCGAAGTTACCCTGGCAACCACCCGCGGCGAGATCCGGATCCGCGTTTACCCGGACCATTGCCCCGTTCATTCCGCAAACTTCGTGAAACTTGTCCAGGACGGGTATTACGACGGGCTTGAATTTACCTCTGTGGAAAATGAAAAACTCTGCAGGATTGGGAAATCGGATAATTCCCCGGCATACTCAATTCCGATGGAGGTAAATTTCAATAATATTGAGGGAAGTGTGGGCGCCGAGCTTGATGGCGATAATCCGGCGGTATCGTCGGCATCGGAGATCTATTTCTCTTTTACCGACAGATCATGCATAAGCCTCGACGGAAAAAGAACCGTATTCGGAAGGGTAGTATCCGGACGCGAGGTAATAAAAGCCATAAGGCAGGGGGAAGATAAAGTTCTTATAGCGAAGGCGGATATCCCATGGACATCGCCAGCGCTTTAAAAAATGGGACTCCCATTGGTGAGCCCATCCGCACCCGCCGCCGTGGCAGACGGGGAGATACACGAAAATGTATCATTTTTCCGTATCACCTGTAAATCACCGATGCATTTTCACATCCATCCCTTCCTGCTATAATTACCCATCCACTTACAAAGGAAATGAAGGATAAAAATAACATGAGGCATTCGATACTTTACATTATGATTTTCGCGCTGATTTTAGCGCTCTTTGGATGTACCCCTCCCCCCGATCGTGTCGGCGGAGGAGACGATAAGTCAGATACCGAGGCTGTAACCGAAGATACAACCACGGGCGGCGATGAGTCGACCGGTGGTGCCATGGACCAGACGGGTGAAACTACCGAGACCGGTGATACTACCCAGGATGAAAATGGCGACGCTAGCAGCACCACTATCATCAATGGCGAGGACGGCTCGTCCACCATCACGGATATGACCGGAGACGGCACCGAATCGCCTGCGGAAGATAGCGGCGAAGCAGACAGCACTACATCGTCGCTTAATACCGACGATGTCTTCGGGTATTACTCAATGTGGCCGGCAAGTTCCATAACCGACGAAGAGGTCGAGTGGCTCCGCAATATCACCTGTGTCCTCGAGACAACCAAGGGCATCATCAAGATCCGCCTCTTCCCGGACCAGGCTCCTATCCATTCAGCGAATTTCGCAAAGTTGATCCAGGAAGGATTCTACGATGGCTCTCCATTCCACAGGGTAATTGCAGGATTCATGACCCAGGGCGGAGGCCGTCCGGATGGAAGCGATTCCGGTTACGTAATTCCGGCCGAAATCGGATTGCCGCATAAAGATGGAAGCCTGGCAGCAGCCCGTACAGATAATCCACAGAGGAATTCATCGGGAAGCCAGTTCTACCTGTGCCATTCACAGGAAGGAAGCGCGCACCTTGATGGCGCGTACACCGTGTACGGCGAGATCATCGAGGGACAGGACGTGAACCTCTCTATCAACGTCACAAATCCGGGCGTCGAGCCTGACAGGATTATCCGGGCTTATATCGAGTAACTAAATTCCGGGAGATATCATGAGTGAAATACCTGACAATATATTCGAGAATTACGATTCCTGGCCGCCGGATGCTATAAACGACGACGAAAAATCCTTCCTTAAGGACCTGACCTGCGTTTTTGAAACATCCAAGGGAACTATAAAGATCAAAGTTTTCCCGGATGACGCTCCGCTCCACGCGGCGAATTTCGTCAAACTGGTCCAGGACGGATTTTACGACGGCCTGACCTTTCACAGGGTCATCCCCAACTTCATGAGCCAGGGAGGTGATCCGGAAAAAACGGGTATGGGTGGACCCGGCTACACGATTCCCGCCGAGATCGGCGCGACACACGACGCCGGCAGGCTTGCCGCCGCGAGAACGGGCGACGAGGTCAATCCCGAGAGAAGATCGTCGGGAAGCCAGTTTTATCTCTGCCATTCGAAATCGGGATGCGCGCATCTTGACGGGCAGTATTCGGTATATGGAGAGATAATCGAAGGGCAGGATGTAAATCTCAAACTGGAATCCAACGGCGACGATATAATCGTGAAAGCCTGGGTTGAATAACAGGCTGGTTGAGAATATATCCGCAAGGCCGATGTCCATCCATACAGTACGGTAACTCAACATGAGATCGCCTGTACTTTTGAAACTCGCTGAATCCCTGCGATCCGGTCTGGGCGAATTTGCCACCCGCTGGATTAAGTATATCCGCACGAACGACCTCGCCCCGGATTCCGATGTTCCTGAAGAGGAAGCTGTTAACCGGGCCCGGCTCGGATTCGAAGTCCTCGCAAACCTGATCGAAGGCGCTGAATACGAAAAATATGAAAATGTCGTTCGGCGACTTATTCACGACTGGATAAACCAGATCGGAACATTCTCGGAGCTGGTCCTGATCGAACAGTCATTTCCTGATTTCATCATTACCGTTCTGGACCTCGACCCCATCAGCGATGAAGCGGGTGAATTGCGGGACCAGATCGATGATTTTTTCCAGTCGGAGCTGCGAGTCAGGATTCTCACCGAATATCTTTTCGTATATGAAGACATCATCGGCGCCGAAAGCCGACACACAGCGTATGTCCTCGCGCATTTCGATTCACTTCTCTCCCTGGGTGCGCACCTGAATGCCGCCGATACCCGTGAAGATATTTTCACCGGACTTGGGCTGCATATAAAAAATCTTTACGATAATGTGCTTGGCACCTTCATCTGGACAGAAACATATTCCGGACTTCAACCACAGTACGTAAATATCCTGGATGAAGAGATTCCCCCGTCGATGGTAGACCCCCCGTCGACTGAAAAGATCGACGAGGTCTTCACGGTCAATGAAATTCAAAAAATTTCTCTGAACGATCTGCCCTCTTCGCTTCAGAAACTTTTGAAAAAAGAGTCTTCGCGCGACCTCATGATTCATGTTCTTCCTGTACGTCCGCGTGAATCGGAAGGCCTGCTTGCGGTTGTCGCGGCTGAAACTATCGCGCCAGCCCCGATCACCCAGTCTCTGAGCCGAATAGCGGCGTCTGAGATCGCATTGGCGCTGGACAGGTCCAATGGCAGGTCAAGGATCCTGTGGGTGAACCGTAACGTCAGGGATATCCTTTCTTACGGGCGCCAGACCTCGTGGGGTACCGGTTACCATGAAACTTGTGAAACCACCATTGAATACCTGATGGAAATCACGGGCGCTACACGGGCATTGATGATCGGGGGAAAATTATCCGGATCATCCGACCTCAAAATTCCGGTCGCGTGGCGCGGGATCGATAAAAAAACGATTGAACACTACGAATCGCAGCCGTCGCTCCATCCAATCGCGAAAATCGCCCATAAGGGCAAGAAAATTCTCCTTCTGGACCGCGATAAGTTAATCGATATACTTAAAAATAAACCCGCCCCCGAGGGCCTGGATCCCGGACCAAATGAAGCGCTTGGAATCCTCCCGCTGGAAAGCCGGGGAATCAGGCAGGGAATAATTCTGTACACCTGCCCCTCGAAATTTATCGGACGTCCCGAAACCATCGATATCCTCCAGATGTTCTGCCACCGCGCGGGAGCATCGATCGCGACAGCCCGTGAATACGAAAAATCCCTGATCGACCAGAGGCTTAACCGGGAAGATACCGACCGCGCACGGACAATTCAGGCTCTTCTCACCCCGCGATTCAGGCGGTCGGGAGCCATCGAATTCTGGTCGCACATCCATGCCGCGGGCGATCTTGCCGGCGACGTGATCACCGTTAAATTCCCTGATGAAGGCAGGATGAATATCTGGGCGGTCGATGTCTCCGGAAGGGGCAGAAGTGCCGGCTGGTCCATGATGCTCCTAAGGCAATTGATCTCAGACTATTCCGAACAGGACCTTCCATTGATCGATATTGTGCACCTGATCAATGACCAGCTGCATTCTGTCGATTCGGTTCATACTTCCGACGTCATGTTCGCGAGCGCCATCGCCATGGAGATTGATGAAGAAGAAAAGTTCGCGAAAATAATTCGCGCTGGGGCTCCGCAGGTTTACCATGTTTCGGAAGATGGAACGGTCGAAGGTTACAATCCCGATGGCTTCCCTCTTGGCTTGTTCCCCGATCCATCCCTGAACGAGATCTCGATCCGTTTCAAGCCGGGCGATAAGTTCGCGTGGGCTTCCGACGGGCTTCTGTCATCTCCTGACAGCGGAGGAACTCACTGGGGTGAAGAACGCCTGCTTAAAACCCTGAAACGTTTCCACCACCTGCCTCCACGGGCTGTATTCGAAGAGATCCTCGCTGAACTTGGAGAATACAGTAACGAAGAGATACCACGGGACGACCGCAGCCTGCTGGTCGTTGGGTGCAGGACGGAATTTGAATGGACTGCCGCTGAAACAGGAGCCTGCAAGGTCGATCTCTGCGTCGACGCCCTGGATTATATAAAAACGAAAAATATTTCCGAGAGGGATTTGTTCGCCTTACGAACACTGATCGACGAAGCGATCAAGAATGCGGATGAGCATGGGAACAAATCAGATCCGAACGCCGAGATCGAGATTAAAATTTCCACATTCCCGCGCTATGTCCATATCGCGGTTCGCGACCAGGGCGGCAATCTAAATGAAAAAGTGACTTCCAGGGCTCTCAGGGCTGAAAATATACTTGAGGACAAGGGACGCGGATTTTTGCTGATGCGTCATCAGGCTGACTACCTGTGGGTTGAGGACGATATAGGGGAGTTAAACGCGATACGGTTGCTGGAGGTAAGC
>DASWIV010000039.1:0-2383 GCA_036397475.1 bacterium | reverse complement strand
GAAGTA
This sequence comes from bacterium, assembly GCA_036397475.1. Lineage (GTDB taxonomy): Bacteria > JAJVIF01 > JAJVIF01 > JAPKYR01 > JAPKYR01 > DASWIV01. The sequence continues at coordinate 2,377 of DASWIV010000039.1, read as the reverse complement.
ATCCCGCGAGTGGGGACAGGAAAAACAGCCATGACATGTACATGTACGGAACCCGCAGAAATGAATCGCCCAGCTTAAAGAAAAATGAAAGCTTCAATGGATAAATCAGGAGATTCTTCAGTGTGACTGGAATTCCCCAGTTAGCCCATGTACCGATATCGTCGGCGAGTGTGAGCTCAGGTCCGCCGAAAATTCCATGCAGGAAGGGAAAAGTCGGATTTCCCGTGAGAAGGAGGTTACGCCCATACCACGGAATGATGGGAATGATGAAAAATAGAAGGGCAATGAGAATTGTTTTCCATTTTATATGACCCGATTCTCTCGAGGTCAACGTCACCCACAGGAAATGAACGATCACCATCGCGGCGACAGCAAGTGCGGAATATTTTCCGGATATGGCGATGCCGAGGAATATCGCGGTGCAGATCAACTGGAGAGTTTTATTTTCAGTGCGATTTTCAAGCCAGTCGAAATAACTCAGCACTCCCGCGACAGCGAATAAAGCGACGCCTCCGTCGATGTATCCGGAGTACGCTATCACCGGCCAGTAAAAAATCCCGCAGACTGCGGCGGCAGTGAACCAGCCGATATCCGGACGTCCACGTCGGGCGTTGAAGTCAACCAACCACAAAAGAAGGAGAACCTGCATGAACCAGTAACATAGGTTGGCGGCTTCGGGACCTCGATCGCCAGCGAGGTTAAATGCCGCTGCCACCATCATCTGGATTGACATGGGATAGTAGCTGTATGCATTTTCGGGATCGATGGAGATTGTGCCTGATTCGATAAATTGTCTTAAGAATACGTAGTGGTAAGTCTCAGTATCCTGATTGATGTGAGGTGCAGTTGCGTTAACCAGCATCAAAATCTGGAAGATGATGACAAGCCATAGAATAATGAGAGTCGGGATGTTTGGAGCTTTCCAATCAGTAAAGGTAGCTTTTGGCCAGATAAGTCTATTTCTTTTAAGCAGGAGTTGTAATGGCACTAAAAAGATTAACAATCCACAAACAAAAATAAATAGAACATCCGGGTTTTGGAGAAATCCCAGTAAACCGGCGACAGTGAATATAAGGGAATAAACAGCTAATCCCAGTGTCGCGCCGAGTAATAAAAGTCCGGCATTAATTTTCTCTTTGAAAAGAAGGGTGGCGAATGTCAAGCCGCTAAGTCCAGCGACAATAACAATTCGCAACAATCCGAGAAGAGGATAAAAGGAATTCGACATCTACCTCAACATTATAAACGCTTTGCCCTATAGAGGCATGTTACCAAGCTTTTTCGGCGGATTTGTCTGTCGCTTGTTTTCCATTGCAGCCAGTGCGCCGATCAGCTTCTGGCGTGTCTGGCCGGGCTCGATGACAGCTTCGATCAGACCATTCTCAGCCGCCTGGTACGGATTATTGAACCGGTCTTCGTAGTCGACAATGATCTCCTGCCGGCGTTTTTCGACATCCTTGGATTTTTCCAGTTCTTTCCTGTAAAGGATATTCACGGCAGATTTAGCGCCCATTACGGCGATCTCGGCGGTCGGCCACGCCACATTGAAATCAGCGCCGAGTTCATAGCTGTTCATAACGCAGTACGCGCCACCGTAGGCTTTACGCGTGATCACAGTGAATTTCGGGACAGTGGCCTCACTATACGCGTACAGCATTTTCGCACCGTGGCGGATAATCCCACCGTGCTCCTGGCTCTTTCCGGGAAGGAAGCCGGGTACGTCGACAAAGGTAATGATCGGAATATTGAAAGCGTTACAGAACCGGATAAATCGCGCACCTTTATCAGATGAATTGATGTCAAGACATCCCGCGAGGAATTTGGGTTGATTGGCGACAATTCCGACCGGACGTCCGGCGAGAGTCGCGAATCCGACAACTATGCTCTGCGCCCAGCTTGCATGGACTTCCATGAATTCTCCATTATCAACAACCGCACGGACAACGTCCTTCATGTCGTATGGCTTCTGTGGATCTTCAGGAATAATCGTATTCAGAATAGGGTCCGCCCTGAATGGGTTATCGTCGGTCGGGATGATCGGAGGATCTTCCATGTTGTTCTGTGGAAGGAAATTCAGAAGCGACCTGATCATCATCAGGCACTCTTCCTCGTTTTCGGCGAAGAAATTCGCTACACCTGAAATCGAGTTATGGACCTGCGCCCCGCCGAGTTCTTCGAATGTAACGTCCTCGTTCAGAACTTCCTTGATGACGTTTGGTCCGGTCAGGAACATGTGGGAGGTCTTGTCGACCATGAAGACGAAGTCCATAAGCGCTGGAGAATAAACCGCTCCTCCGGCGCAGGGTCCCATGATCGCGGCAATCTGCGGCACTACTCCGCTGGCCCTGACATTTCGGTAGAAAAGTCCGGTGACGCC